>JBFGFW010000075.1:0-8493 GCA_041579395.1 Sulfitobacter sp. | reverse complement strand
TGTCGGGCATGATCCGGCGGATCAACAAGGACATTGCGACGGTCAATGTCGGCACGGCGGCTGATGCCGCGGCCGCGAATTTGGCGCAAGCCTGAAAATAGGGAAGAAAAGATGTTTGATCTGACAGGGAAAAATGCGCTTGTGACAGGAGCTTCGGGCGGGATCGGGGCGGACATTGCGCGCGCCTTGCATGCACGCGGGGCCACCGTGGGGCTGTCCGGCACGCGCACCGAACCGCTTGAGGAACTGAAGGCCGAACTGGGCGACCGCGCGCATGTGTTGCCCTGCAACCTGAGCGATATGGTGGCCGTTGAGGCCTTGCCCAAGCAGGCGGCAGAGGCGATGGGGTCGGTTGACATTCTGGTCAACAACGCCGGGATCACGCGGGACAACCTGTTCATGCGCATGTCGGACGACGAATGGAATTCGGTTCTGAATGTGAACCTGACGGCAACGTTCAAGCTGTGCAAAGGTGTGATGCGTGGCATGATGAAGGCGCGTTGGGGGCGGATCGTGAATATCTCGAGCATCGTTGGGGCCACGGGCAATCCGGGGCAGGCGAATTATGCCGCGTCCAAAGCGGGGATGATCGGCATGTCGAAATCGCTGGCCTATGAAGTCGCCAGCCGGGGTATCACGGTCAATGCCGTTGCCCCCGGTTTCATCGCAACTGCGATGACCGACAAGCTGACGGATGATCAGAAATCAGCGATTTTAGGGCAGATTCCCGCCGGTCGCATGGGCGTGCCCGCCGAGATCGCCTCGGCTGTTGTCTATCTTTCCAGCACCGAGGCTGCCTATGTTACAGGAACAACCTTGCATGTGAACGGTGGTATGGCCATGTTGTAAGCCAACGCGGCAAAGCGTTTGCCAATGCTGTGTCTTGTGCTAAAGGAAGCGCAGATTTCACCACGGGAAGGCTTGATTGCCCCCCATTCTTTGTGACAACAAGAACCATAGCCGCCCCGTTCGGGGCCCCATCCAATCAGCCCCTCGGGGTCGTGCGGAAACAGAACAGGGCGCTCGGTGCCCGATTGAATGAGGACAGATTATGAGCGACGTCGCAGACCGCGTAAAGAAAATCGTTGTAGAGCACTTGGGTGTTGAAGAAGATAAAGTCGTCGAGAACGCTTCGTTCATCGACGATCTTGGTGCAGACAGCCTCGACACTGTCGAGCTGGTCATGGCGTTCGAAGAAGAGTTCGGCATCGAGATTCCTGACGACGCGGCCGAAAACATTCAAACGTTCGGCGACGCGGTCAAATTTATCAACGAAGCGTCCTAACCTGCTTTCTCCCATCGCCTGACATTCGGGCAGATCGGTGAATGAATTCTGAAACGGCGTCCTTTCCTTAGCGAAAGGGCGCCGTTTTTTGTTGCCCGTGTCGGTTGTGGGTTGTCTCGGCCGGGGGAGGTGGGCGAAGGTATGAAAGGCAGAAATTCAAGTGTGAAGGTAATTCACCCCAATGTCGCGAGCAGTACCAACCATCAACACCGCCAGACTGACCCTGCGCGGCATGCGGTCCGAGGATTTTGCGCGTTTTGCGGAAATCTGGGCGACGCCTGCCGTCTTGACCCATATCAGCGGAAAACCATGGCCCAAGGCACGGTCCTGGGACGCCTTTTTACGCAACGCCGGGCATTGGCAGATCGTTGGCTTTGGCCAATGGGCCATACAGCCGCGCGGCATGCGTGAGATGGCCGGACAGACCGGGTTTTTCTTTGGCTCGCGCGGGTTCGGCGAGGATTTCGACCCCTTTCCCGAAGCCGGGTGGGTGATGTCGCCAGAAGCGCAAGGCACAGGATTGGGCCTGGAAGCGGCGCGCGCCGCGCATGATTGGTTTGACCGTGTGGTGGCGGGCCGCACGGTGTGCATGATCACAACGGACAATCACACGTCCCTCCGCATCGCCGAAAGCCTGGGATATGTGCCGCTACGCGAGGTCGACCTTGAGGGGGATCGGGTCTATTTGCTGACCCGCAAGGGCCCACCGGTTTAGAAAGGCCTTGATTGCATCGCATCTTGAATTTTACGCGCGGGGCAAGGTATAGCCGTTCAACGGACAAAAAAGACCAAGGGGCATGGATATGCGCAGAGTAGTGGTGACAGGTTTGGGGCTCGTGACTCCTTTGGCGGATGGCGTCGAAGCCAGTTGGTCAAGATTGTTGGCCGGGCAATCGGGCGCAGGGCAGATCACGGGATTTGATCCCAGCAAGCTGGTCACCCAATATGCCTGCGAAGTGCCGCTTGGCGACGGTTCAAACGACACGTTCAACCCCGACACGTATATGGAGCCGAAAGAGCAGCGCAAAGTGGATACGTTCATTTTGTTCGGCATGGCCGCCGCGCAGCAGGCGATCGAGGATTCGGGCTGGACCCCGACCGAGCGTGAAGATCAGGAACGCACCGGCGTGCTGATCGGATCAGGCATCGGGGGGCTAAATTCCATTGCCAACACTGCTGTGATGATGGCCGAGCGAGGTCCGCGCCGTGTCAGCCCGTTCTTTGTGCCTGGTGCGCTGATCAACCTGATCTCGGGGCAGGTGTCGATTCGCTATGGATTCCGGGGGCCAAACCATTCCGTGGTGACCGCCTGTTCCACGGGGGCGCACGCGATTGGCGATGCCAGCCGGTTGATCATCCACGGCGACGCGGATGTAATGATTGCGGGCGGGTCCGAGGCCGCGATTTGCGAGATTGGGATCGCAGGCTTCAACGCCTGTAAGGCTTTGTCGACCAAGCGCGCGGACGATCCGACCAAGGCCAGCCGCCCCTATGATGCCGACCGCGACGGTTTTGTCATGGGCGAGGGTGCGGGCATAGTGGTGCTGGAAGAATACGAGCACGCCAAGGCGCGCGGAGCCAAGATATATGCCGAGGTATTGGGCTATGGCATGTCGGGCGACGCATATCACATCACCGCGCCTGCCGAAGATGGCGACGGGGCCGAGCGGTCGATGCGCAACGCCTTGCGCGGTGCCGGGCTGCAGCCGTCTGATATTGACTATATCAACGCGCATGGCACATCGACCATGGCCGACGTGATCGAATTGGGGGCGGTCGAGCGGATGTTGGGCGATGCCGTTGGGGGCGTGACAATGTCTTCGACGAAATCCGCCACCGGGCATTTGCTGGGGGCCGCCGGAGCCATCGAGGCGATCTTTTCGATCCTTGCGATCCGCGATCAGGTGGCACCGCCGACGATCAATCTGGACAATCCGGCAGTCGACACCAAGATCGATCTGGCACCGCACAAGAAGGTCGAGCGCAAGATTGACATCGCGCTGAGCAATTCGTTCGGATTTGGCGGCACCAACGCCAGCGTTCTATTTGGAAAGGTTTCCTGATGTGGCGTCATATTGCGTCAAACGCAGTGACTTTTCTGATTCTGGGCCTGTTTTTGCTGGGCGGCGCGATCCTGTGGGGTCGCGGGCAGTATGATGCACCCGGCCCGCTGAGCGCGGCCATTTGCCTGCAGGTCGAGCGTGGATCGAATATGCGTGACGTGGGCGAGGATCTGGCGGAGCAAGACGCTGTTTCTTCGGCGGCCATTTTTCGGATTGGCGCTGAATATGAAAAGAAGTCAGGCGCGCTGAAGGCCGGCAGTTTTTTGGTACAACCGCAATCCAGCATGAAAGAAATCGTCGATACCGTGACCCGTGGCGGGGCCAGCACATGCGGTACCGAAGTCGTGTACCGGATCGGTGTGAACCGGATCAGCACTTTGGTCCGCGAGTTGGATCCTAATACCAGCCGCTTTGTCGAGCGGGCTGAATTTACGCCGGGCGTGGACGAGACCCCGGAGGTTTACACCCAAACCAAGGAGAAGGCCGATACACGTTTTCGGATCGCCATGGCCGAAGGGGTAACCAGCTGGCAGGTGGTCGAGGCCTTGAAGGCCATCGACTTGCTGGAAGGCACCATCGACACAGTCCCGAATGAGGGCGGTCTGGCCCCCGACAGCTATGAAGTGATCCCTGGACAGGAGCGCGCCACCGTGGTCGCGCAAATGCAGGCGGCGCAAGAGCGGCTTTTGGCAGAAGCGTGGGACGCCCGGGATCCCGGCCTGCCGGTTGAGACCCCTGACGAGCTGCTGATCTTGGCGTCGATCATCGAAAAGGAAACCGGTGTGCCTGAAGAGCGCGAACAGGTAGCCAGCGTCTTTGTGAACCGTTTGAATCAAGGGATGCGCCTGCAGACCGACCCTACGGTGATCTATGGGATTACCAAAGGGCAGGGCGTGCTGGGGCGCGGGTTGCGCCGTAGCGAGTTGCGGGGCGAAACGCCCTTTAACACCTATGTCATCGAAGGCTTGCCGCCCACGCCGATTGCCAACCCCGGACGCGCCAGCCTGATGGCAGCGGCACAGCCCGCCGAGGAGGATTTTGTCTTTTTCGTGGCTGACGGGACTGGCGGACATGCGTTTGCAGTGACCTTGGAAGAGCACAACCGGAATGTCGCGCGGTGGCGCGAGATCGAAGCGGAGCGTGGCGCGGAAGCGGCGGGCAATGCATCGACGGGTGGCAACTGACGTTAGTCATTGCCGGAGATAATTTAGGTTTTTGTTAACCATCGTAAGGGTTTGTAAGGTTTCATTAACCCTATTTTTCTTGACTTTGCGACCGCTCTGACATAGATATCGAGGCATGCTAGACGAAATGGGCAAACGGCCCCGGGGTTCACTCTCCGGTGGCCGTTTTTCGTTTGCGCTCGGTTTGGAGGTTCCAAGCGAGAGGTCAGAGCAACTATGACTATGATTACCCCGGAGCAAGAGATTGCTGAAAGCGAAGAGCACTTCGTCGCCCTTCAAATGGCAATCCGCGACTTGCGTCGCGAAATCGAGAGCCTGAGATCACGGGCCAGATCCGGGGAGGAAATCAATGAAACTGCAGCGTCAAAGGCACTGGGAAAAGCCAGTGGCATGGTGGCAACCTGCGTCAAAGTGGAGAATTATCTAAGTGATTGCCGGAACAGACAAGCGGGCATTGCCCGAGGAGGATACGCCCTGGACCTTGACCGGGCGCGGGCTGACATCGGGTGCAAGCTGGATAGGCTCCGCCGATGTGGCGTTGCAAGACCAGTTTCTGAGTGAACTGGATGAGGGAGAGCTTATGGCTCTCCCTTTTTTGTTCGAGTTCTGGGCGATGCCGCATCAACTGCCGCCTGAAGGTTCATGGCGATCCTGGGTGATCATGGGCGGGCGCGGTGCCGGCAAGACGCGTGCGGGTTCTGAATGGGTACGGTCAATGGTCGAAGGCGCGCGGCCTTTGGATGCGGGGCGGTGCAGGCGCGTGGCGCTGGTCGGTGAAACCATCGAGCAGGTCCGCGAGGTGATGATTTTCGGCGACAGCGGTATTCTGGCGTGTTCGCCGGCAGACCGGCGGCCCGACTGGGAGGCGACGCGCAAGCGGCTGGTCTGGCCCAACGGTGCGGTGGCCAGCGTGCATACCGCGCATGATCCCGAAGGGTTGCGGGGGCCGCAGTTTGATGCGGCATGGGTCGATGAATATGGTTGTGCGGCCATCGACAAGGGCACCAATCAGCCCAACAAGTTTCTTGACCTGAAAAGTTCAGAGAGCAGCCTGCCGCATTATTCGACCGGCGCGCGCGATGATCTGCTGCAGATGCAATATCTTCGGGCATTTACCGAGTATTGGGCCGACCCCGCGCACAACCCGTTATCGGGAGAATATGGCGAGCCGATGATCGATATGACCCGCGCCTTTGTCTGGGCCTGGGACACGCGCCCCTTCCCGTTCTTCCCAAACAACCGCGACTTGTGGAGTGATGGGAAAAGCTATGCGCGCGGGCATTGGCTGAACGGGCGAACGTCGTCCCAGCCGCTGTCTTCCCTTGTGGCGCAGATCTGCCGCCGGGCGGGGGTGCAGGAATACGACACCTCGCGTCTGTATGGGTTTGTCCGTGGATATGCCGTGGATCAGATCAACGATGCGCGTGCGTCCTTGCAGCCGCTGATGCTGCGGTATGGGTTTGATGCCGTCGAACGCAATGGCACCCTGATGTTTACGATGCGCAGCGGCATTGATGCTGTGCGTCTCGATCCCGAACGGTTGGCAGTCAGCCCGGAACTGGACGGGATAACAGAGCAGACGCGCGAGGCGCAGGCCGAAATCGCAGGCCGCGTGCGTCTGCGTTTTGTTCAGGCGGATGGAAATTTCGACACCATCGCCGAAGAGACGATCTTGGCAGATGATGCGACCCACTCGGTGTCGGCATCCGAGTTGAACATGGCGCTGACTCGCGCTGAGGGCCGACAGGTGGTCGAGCGATGGCTGACCGAGGCGCGGGTGTCGCGTGAGACGCTGCGCTTGGCCCTGCCACCGTCGATGATGCGGCTGGGGGCGGGCGACGTGATCGAACTGCCCGGCGATCAAGGCGAAGGCGACGGGCTTTACCGCATTGACCGGGTCGAACAGGGCGGACAGCAGCTGATCAAGGCGGTGCGCATTGAGCCCGAAGTCTATGATCCCGCACCGTTTGAGGACGAGTTGGCCGCGCTCAAGCCGTTTGTCGCCCCAGTGCCTGTTACCGCGCTGTTTATGGATCTGCCACTGTTGCGCGGCGACGAAGTCCCCCACGCCCCTTATATTGCGGCAACGGCGCAGCCTTGGCCGGGTAGCGTGGCGCTTTATCAATCGGGGACGGATGCCAACTACCGACTGAACAAAATTCTGCCCATTCGGGCAACAATTGGCGTGACCGAGACGGACATGACGGCAGCGCGGCCCGGCGTCTTTGATCAGGGTGACGGGCTGCAGGTCAGACTGACCAGTGGCGCTATGGAAAGCGTTGACCCTGTTGCTCTGCTAAGCGGAGCGAACTTGGCCGCGATCGGTGACGGGTCTGCGGACACTTGGGAGGTGTTTCAGTTTGCGGATGCGGAATTGGTGGCGACCAATACTTACCGCCTGACCAACCGGTTGCGCGGGCAAGCAGGATCGGATGCGCTGATGCCGCTGATCTGGCCGCAGGGATCGCGGTTTGTCCTGCTTAACGGGGTCCCGTCGCAGATTGAGTTAAGCCCGAATTTGCGGCGTATCGCGCAACACTATCGGATTGGGCCTGCGCAGCGGTCCTATGATGATCCTTCGTACATCCATAAGACTGAGGCGTTTGATGGCAATGGACTGCGGCCCTACAGCCCCTGCCATGTGCAGGCGGTGCGGGCAGCCAACGGTGATATGGATCTGAGTTGGATCAGACGCACGAGAATTGGCGGCGACGCGTGGGAAGGTCTTGAGGTGCCATTGGGCGAGGAGACCGAGCAGTATCTGATTCAGATCGTTGACGACGGGCAAGTAAGACGTGAAGCAATTGTCGGAGCACCACGTTGGAACTATGCGCAATCAATGCAAATGGCCGACGGTGTGAGCCGCGGATTTGCCGTTGCCGTTGCACAAGTCTCTGCTCAATATGGGGTCGGGCCGGCGGGCCGGCTGGTGATCGATCCCTAAGGGGAACTGCCACTGCAATCTGGAAACTGGTGTGATGGCCATAACGATTGGATGGCTCGCGGCTTTGCGTTTGGCTCTTTCAGTCTATCTGGTATAATGTCGCTGCAAAGAAGGATGCAATTATGGCAGAGCTACGCAGAAATATCGCCGCAGTCGATCCCGTCTGGGATCAGATTCTGACCGAAGCGCAACAAGCTGCGCGAGACGAGCCGCTGATTGGCGGCTTTGTCCATGCCTGCATCTTGAACCACAAATCCATAGAAAGGGCTTTGTCCTACCGGATTGCCGCCAAGCTTGCGTCGAATGAAATGTCGATCATGGTGGTGCACGACATCGTCGAAGAGGCGTTTGCGTCTGATCCGGATTTGATCAAGGCGGCGCGGGCGGATCTGGTCGCGATCTATGAACGCGATCCGGCCTGTCACCGATTGCTGCAGCCGATTCTCTACTTCAAGGGTTATCAGGCTGTTCAGGCGTATCGGGTCGGGCACCACCTTTGGACGAAGGGCAAACGCGATCTGGCTTATTTCGTGCAGATGCGCGTCAGCGAAATTTTTGGCGTCGACATTCATCCGGCCGCGAAAATCGGCAAGGGCATCATGATCGACCATGCGCACTCCGTGGTTATCGGGGAAACCGCCGTGGTCGGCGACAACGTGTCGATGCTGCACTCGGTCACTTTGGGCGGTACCGGTAAGGAAGAGCAGGACCGCCATCCAAAGATCGGCGATGGTGTGCTGATCGGGGCAGGTGCCAAGGTGTTGGGAAATATCACAATTGGCCACTGCAGCCGCATTGCTGCCGGGTCCGTGGTGCTGGAATCAGTGCCGCCCTGCAAGACCGTGGCCGGTATTCCGGCACGGGTCGTGGGCGAGGCAGGATGCGATCAGCCATCGGTTTTGATGGACCACATGCTGGGGCCGCAAGACCGGCAATGAACCGAACAGAGGTTTGGCAATGCAAAAGCCGGGATCAAAACGATCCCGGCTGATTTTTTGCTACCGCCGGGGGGGGGGG
>JBFGFW010000074.1:0-8542 GCA_041579395.1 Sulfitobacter sp. | reverse complement strand
GCCGCCTGATCCGGACCTGCACCAGCATAGGCATGCGCCTGACCGCTGCATGAAAGATGTGCGCGGGCAGGACCGTCTTCGGCGGCCCGGTGCATGCGGTCCAGATAGGATTGTCGGCCTTGCTGGCTGCGCTCGATGATCCGGTCGGTCACGCGGGCCAATGTATCGTTCAACATGACAGGTCCCCTTTTGCTGTGGAACAGGGCGATGGGTGGCCTTGATCCGGGATATGTTAGCGCTAACTTAACATGCGTGGATGGTATTTGCAATTCCACTTAGCGGCGAACAAGTCCGGGATACCGAAATTGGCCTTTCCCCGCAAAATCAGGTGGCCTAAACAAATCAGATGACAAAATCTGATCCCTCATTTCTGATTGGCGTCGATGGTGGCGGTTCCGGCTGCCGGGTCGCCGTGGGCACGCCGGACGGTGGCATTCTGGCAGAAGCCAAGGGTGGACGCGCAAACGTCAGCACTGATTTCGAAGACGCAATCGCCAATATCGTAGCGGCAACCCATGCCGCATTGCAAGACGCCGGTCTGGACGCCAGCCAGATGAACCACGCCGTGGCGCATCTGGGGCTGGCGGGCTTCACCGGCCCTGATATCGGCGCACGGGTCAGCGACGCCTTACCCTTTGGCACCAGTGTCGTGACCGAAGACACGGCAACCACCATTGTCGGTGCCATCGGGCAAGACGACGGGTTCGTGATCGCCTTGGGCACCGGTACGATCATTGCACGCCAACGTGGCGGCGTGCAAAAATGTATCGGCGGGTGGTGTTATCAGGTGTCTGATCAGGCCTCGGGTGCGTGGCTGGGCCATGGCGCGCTGGAACAGACGTTGCTGGTGGTGGACGGGATCGTGCCCGCAGGCGCGCTTTCGCAGCGGATGCTGGACCGGTTCGGCGGGGCCGAGGGGATCGTTCAATTCAGCCTGAAAGCGCGCCCCGGAGATTTTGCGGTGCTGGCACCCGATGTGGTTGAAACGGCGAAGGCGGGCGATGCCATCGGTTTGGCGTTGATGACGCAAGGTGCGGATTATCTGCAAAGTGCGCTGCTCGCGCTGGACTATCCGGCGGATGCTGTCTTGTGCCTGGCGGGGGGGGTCGGGCCGCATTACGCGCCGTATCTGCCGCCCCGGATGACCGGCAATCTGGTTGGTGCCAAGGGCCGGGCGCTGGACGGCGCGTTTGCTTTGGCCCTGCGCGCCGCATCGCTATGACGTCGCCGCGCCTCGCTTATCAGGCTGCACGCATCTTTGACGGCAAGGCGATGTGGCACGATCAAGTGTTGCTGGTGTTCAGCGATGGCAGCACTCGGATTATTCAGCCAGATGCCTTGCCCGAAGGCTGCCCCGTCACTGTGCTGAACTGGGGTACGATCCTGCCGGGTTTCGTCGATCTGCAGGTCAATGGCGGGGGCGGCGTCATGTTCAACGACGCGCCAGACGTTGACACTTTGGCGCAGATGGCACGTGCCCATCGCGGCCTTGGGACCGCCGCCTTTCTGCCGACACTGATCACGGATTCACCTGACCAGACCCAAGCTGCAATCGCTGCCGTGATCGAAGCACAGCGCCAAGAAGTTGCAGGGATTGCCGGCCTGCATCTGGAGGGGCCGCACCTGTCGGTTGCGCGCAAGGGGGCGCATGATGCCCACCTGATCCGCGCGATGGAGCCGTCCGATATGACCACTCTGTTGGACGCGGCAGATTGCATCGAAAACCTGATGGTCACGGTTGCCCCTGAATCGGTCACAGTCGCGCAAGTGCGGGCGCTGTCTGATGCCGGGATCACCGTATCGCTGGGCCACAGCGATTGCGACTATGACACCGCGATGGCCGCTTTTGATGCCGGTGCGCGCTGCGCCACGCATCTTTTCAACGCCATGAGCCAAGCCACAGGGCGCAACCCCGGCTTGGTCGGTGCCACACTAAATCATCGTGGCGCGTCGTGCGGCCTGATTGCGGACGGCGTGCATGTGCATCCCGCGATGATCCGGGCCGCGCTGGCAGCGAACAGAGGACCGGGCGAGGTGTTTCTTGTCACCGATGCGATGGCGACAGCCGGGTCTGACATCCAGAGCTTTGCCCTGAACGGTCGCAAAATCGTGCGCGACGCCGGGCGCTTGACGTTAGCCGATGGGACGTTGGCGGGTGCCGATCTGGCCCTGTCACAAGCGCTGCGTTATATGGTCGACGTCGTGGGTGATCCGCTGGACAAGGCCATGGCCCGCACCACGGGCATTCCCGCGGGGCTGCTGCGCAGGCCCCCTGATCTGAATGGTTTGGAACAGATGATCTGGCTGGATGACACAGGCGGCACGCCGCAATGGCTTGTCGATCTATGAAGGCGGCAGGATCGGCGCAAAGGAATAGTCCTGACAGAACGTGATGAGACTTTGTACCGCGTATGACCCCCCTTCTATCGCATCTGCATCTGTTCCGATCAACGTGATGACCGCCTGCGCCTCGCCCTGCCAATCCAGAACCGGGGCCGCGACGGCGACCAATCCGGGGATGAACGCGCCATCGACCGCGGCGTGGCCCTGATGCCTGATATTGGCACACAAGGCGTCGACCCCGGATTGGGTCGGCGCAAAGTCCAAGGCCAACGTCCGGGCCCGCTTGATCCGCCGCAATTCGGCGTCCAGCAAGGGTTGCAGGGGCGCACGGGGGGCCCAGGTTAGAAACGCCCGCCCCGAAGCTGAGTTAAGCAGGGGTAAGGTGGTGCCCAACCCCATCGACGTCACCATGGGCGATGCCGCGCGTTCCCACCGCACGACGGTCGCACCGCCACCGCCCCAGACCGACAGCAGCACGGTAAGCCCGGTATCGTCGCGCAGATCGGTCAATGCCTCGGATGGACGGCTGACAAAATCGTGCCGTGCGATGGCAGCAAGGCCAAGGGTCATCGCACCCGGTCCAAGGTCGTATTTCCCCGACCGCCCGGCTTGCGCCACCAGACCCGCATGCAGGAACGACGCCAGATAGCGGTGCGCCTTGCTGGGCGGCATGTCACTGGCGCGGGCCAGATCCGACAGCGACGTGGGCCCGGCCTGCTGTGCCATCACCGACAGCAGCCGCAGCCCCGTATCCAGCGACTGGATTCCAGCGCTTTGGCTGTCCATTGGTTTGCCCATTGGTCGTCCTATTTTTGATTTAACACTTCGATCCGACAGATATTGCCTCCCATATTTATATTTACGCATTAAGGAATTCATTGCCTCAAACGTAATTTCATTCTACCGTCAGCGCAACAATTTTGGTCATTTTCCGGGGGCGCGATGGCAAAGCTTTCTAGTGTGGCTATTTTGGGGGGCGGGCCTGCGGGGCTTTACACGGCGATTTTGTTGCGGCGCAGATTGCCGGACGTGCAGGTGCAGGTCTTTGAACAGAACCCCCAAGGGGCCACCTTTGGCTTCGGCGTCGTTTTTTCGGATCAGGCGCTGGCGTTCCTTAAATCTGCCGATCCGGAAATCCACGATCTGCTGACCCCCCACATGGAGACATGGCAGAACATGACCCTGCAGTTGCCGACCGACAGTGTCGTGCTTGACGGGGTCGGTTTTTCCGCCGTAGGCCGGCTTGAATTGATCGAGATCCTGCGCAGGCGGGCCGAGGCCCTTGGGGTGGAAATATCATTCTCTCATCTGGTGACGTCACTGGATCAGATCGACGCAGATGTGGTTGTCGGCGCGGATGGCCTGAATTCGCTGGTGCGGCGCACGTTCGAGGCCGATTTCGCGCCGCAATTGGATTACTTTTCGAACCATTTTGCGTGGTTCGGTGCGGACCGTCCGTTTGATACGCTGACCCAAAGTTTCGTTCCAACCGAAAACGGACCACTGAACGCGCATCACTACAGGTTCGCCCCGGACCGCAGCACCTTTATAGTTGAATGCGAGGCCAAGACATTTGACGCTTACGGCTTTGCCGACATGGCCGAAGCGGACAGCGCGACCCTGTGTCAGACGATTTTTGCTGATGTTTTGGACGGTGCCAAACTGATCACCAACAAATCGGTCTGGCGGCGATTTCCGCGCCTGTGGTGCGACAGATGGGTGTCAGGCCGGCACGTCATCATCGGGGATGCGGCGCATACGGCACATTTCTCGATCGGATCGGGCACGCGATTGGCACTAGAGGATTGTATCGCGTTGGTCGACGCGCTGGCAGCGGATTGTGACATTGATGCGGCCTTGGCCAGCTTTCAGCGCGACCGCCTGCCGATTGCGCAAAAGATTGTCGAGGCGGCCAATACGTCTGCCACATGGTATGACAGCTTTGGCGACAAGATGGCGCTTCAACCGCTGGACTTCGCGTATGACTATATCACCCGCTCAGGGCGCGTTGACCAGAACCGCCTGCGCAAAATGGCCCCCAATTTTGCCGGGCGGTACGAAAAGGCACAAATCGCGGCAATCACCGATCCGGTCAGCGATAAGGTACCGGGCGCGGTTGAAATCGGCTTTGACAAGACGCAGCATGCGAACTGCTCTGACATCTTGTGGCAGAACCTGACGCGTAACCCCGACAGCACTGCGATCCTGACCCCGGATAGGCAGGTGTCATATGGTCAGCTGATCACCGACGCCGCACGCTGGGGCAACGCCTTTGTCGCTGCCGGGCTGACACGGGGCGCGCGTATTGCGTTTATGCTGAAGGATACGCCCACCTACCCGGCCGCTTTCTTTGGTGCGGTGCGGGCGGGGTTCGTTCCGGTTCTGCTGAACACGTCGACCACGCCGGAGGTTCTTAACTTTTTCCTAAAGGACACCGGTGCCCGTATCGCGCTGTGCGAAGCGACGCTGGCAGAGCACTTCAGTGCCGAGACGACAAAGGGTAGCAGTCTTGAGACGATTATCATCGCCAACGGCGACGCGGGGGTGTTCACATCCGAACAGGCGTTTCTTAGTGGCCAAGCAGACACCTTGGACCGTGCCGATACCCGGCCGGATGACATGGCGTTCTGGATGTATTCATCTGGGTCAACCGGCATGCCCAAGGGCATCGTTCACCTGCATCACGACATGGCCCATACGCAGGCGTCCTTTGGGGCGCATGTGCTGAAACTGCGCGCCGATGACATCTGCTATTCCGTGCCGAAGATGTTTTTCGCCTATGGATTCGGCAACTCGGCGACGTTCCCCTTTTCGGTTGGTGCGGCCGTGCTGCTGATGCCGGGACAACCGCGCCCCGACGTGGTTCTGCACGCGATAGAGACTTACAAACCAACCGTATTGTTTGGTTTGCCCACGCTGTTTACTGCCGTCGCACGGCATGAAAATGCGCCCACCACCGATCTGTCGTCGCTGCGGCAAAGCATGTCTGCGGCGGAAATCCTGTCGGAAGATGTGTATGAGTCGTGGGTCGATCTTGTGGGGCATGGTCCGACCGAAGGGTTGGGATCGACCGAGATGCTGCACGTCTATCTTTCAAACAGATTGGACGATCACCGGCCGGGGGCAGCCGGCGCGCGGGTGCCGGGATACGAAATCAGGCTTGAGACGCCCGAAGGCCATTCCGCCCCGCCCGGCACCGAAGGGGTGATGTACGTGCGCGGCACGTCATCTTCACCGCGATATTGGAACCGCCCTGACAAGACCGCCGACACGATGCGCGACGACTGGATCTATACCGGTGACAGGTTTGTCGAAAAGGACGGGTACTATTATTTTCAAGGCCGCGCCGATGATCTGATCAAGGTGTCTGGACAATGGGTGTGGCCGCTTGAAGTCGAACGTTGCCTGAACGAGCATCCCGACGTGCATGAATGCGCCGTGATGGCGCATGAACTGGAGGACCGACGCATGACCCTGCGCGCCGTGGTGCACCTGCGCGAAGGAATAGCTGCTGGTGACGCGCAAAGCGACGCCCTGCGCAGTTTTGTCAAAATGCGGCTTCAGCCGTATAAATACCCGAAGCTGATCGACTATGTGACCGCGCTGCCGAAAACCGGCACCGGCAAGATCGACCGGCAGGCATTGTTGCAGACCGCCCCCAACAAGGAACAGACAGCATGAACAAGGAACCCGATCACACGTCCGTCGCCCACGGCATGCAGCCCGCCGATACACCTGAACTGCGTCAGCTATACGCTGGGTTCGAGGCCGAAAACCTGATCCCGCTGTGGACCCAGCTGGGTGATCTGATGCCGATGCACCCCAAACCCAAAGCGGTGCCGCACATCTGGAAATGGTCGCGCATCCTGTCCTTGGCGCAAGCGTCGGGCGAACTGGTGCCCGTGGGTCGCGGGGGCGAGCGGCGCGCGCTTGGGTTGGCCAATCCGGGCCTGGGGGGCAACGCCTATGTCAGCCCGACCCTGTGGGCCGCGATCCAATATCTGGGGCCAAAGGAAACCGCGCCCGAACATCGGCATTCGCAAAACGCGTTTCGCTTCGTCGTCGAAGGCGAAGGCGTGTGGACAGTGGTCAACGGCGATCCGGTACGTATGTCGCGCGGCGATCTGCTGTTGACGCCGGGGTGGAATTTTCACGGCCATCACAACGCGACTGACCAGCCGATGGCGTGGATCGATGGGTTGGACATTCCGTTCAGCCAACACAACGATGTGGGCTTTTTCGAGTTCGGTTCCGAGCGGGTCACCGACTATGCCACACCAAATTTCAGTCAGGGCGAACGGCTGTGGTGCCATCCCGGGTTGCGCCCCCTGTCGCGGCTGGAAGACACAGTCAGCAGCCCGATCGGGGCCTACCGCTGGGAACACACCGACCGCGCTTTGACCGAACAGCTGTTGCTTGAGGAAGAAGGCCAGCCCGCCACGGTCGAGCAGGGCCATGCCGCCATCCGCTATATCAACCCGACGACGGGCGGTGACGTGATGCCAACGATCCGCTGCCAGTTCCACCGCCTGCGTGCCGGTGCCACCAGCAAGACCCGGCGCGAGGTCGGAAGTTCGGTGTTTCAGGTGTTCCAAGGCAAGGGATCGGTCGTGTTGGACGGTGTGGAACACAGGTTGGATATCGGTGACATGTTCGTGGTGCCGTCGTGGATATCGTGGGCGCTGCGGGCGGAAACGCAGTTCGATCTGTTCCGCTTTTCCGACGCGCCCATAATGGAGCGTTTGAATTTCGGGCGCACCATGGTGGTTGAAGATTGATTTTGCCCTCAGAAGCGCGGGCCGCCCTGATTGCCCGGCAAGGTGCAGGTGCCAGATATGATGCCGAAACGGCCCCCGCTGAAACGCTGGCGATGGCGCGTGCGGGCACGGCGTATTTCGCGCGGCTGCTGAACGATCTGCCCGATGCGGCCCTTGATGCGCCATCGGGGCGTGCGGGGTGGTTGCGCCGGGCCGTAGTGGCCGAAACCGGCTATCATGCGCGTCGGCTTGGGCTGTTCATTGGCGCAGTACGCGCAGGGGCAATGCCCGATCCGACCCTGCATGTGCCTGCGCGGGACATCGCCAGTGGTACCACCCTGCCCCACCGCGGGTTGAGGCATCTGAACGAGCATGCAGCCGTGCATCTGAATGTCGAATGGCGCGATATGGCGGATGCGGACTGGGAATTGAACGTTGCTGGGATTGCCCTGCGCGACACGCCGCACTTGCGCGCGCGGCTGTTGTGGCAAAACGCGCTGGACCTGAATGCCGGTGGCCGGGTCAGGGATGTTCCGCCGGGTCTGCTGTAACGCAAAAGGCAGCGTCCGGTCTCCCGAACGCCGCCTTTCAGGTCTTATCTGTCACGCAGCGCCGCGATGATCTGGTCGAACGCAGCGCGTGCCTTGTCGCGCATTTCGTCGTCGGTGGCATCCTGTATGGGATGCGGCACCAGAACGTAGCGTGCGCCTTCCATGCCCAGCGATTTGCGTTGCGTTTCGGCGGCTTGGCCAAACGCGCTTGAAGCGATGGAAACGGATGGGATCCCCTGGATTTCAAACCAGACTGTATCGTGCATACTGCACGTGGTACATGATCCTCAGTCCGCCAGCCCCTCGACCAAAAAGTCGCATTCATCGCGGATTTGGTGGCGCAGTGCATCGGGGCACGGTTTGGCGAACGTCGGCTTGGTGTAGCGGCGCATTTCAACGCCCGGTGCCTTTTCAGACAACAACCGGTCCAGTTCATCCAACAGGATGTCGCCGCGTGGCTTGCTGATGTTCAGCAATCCGACAACCCCCTGCACCGATCCCTTGCGTTCGGTGATTTGACGCACGACCGGGACACGTTCGTCCGTGGGGTCAAGAATTATAGTCATAGGCTCCTCCTTTGATGGTGATGCTAGCCCAGATCGATTTTTCTGGAAACCGAAATTGACCCGGCCGGTCCGGTCGCCCAGCCATGGAACATCGACGAAAACTTGCCCGCCTCGCCACCTGCCACAACGATGTGGATATAGTCCTTGCCGGCAAATTTCGGGACCAGTTGCGCGAGTTTTTCAGGCCCCATCTTCTCGGCGTCAGCCAGTGCAATCCCGGCCCCGGAATGATCATCCTGCACCATTTCGCTGAGCGGGCGCATCGTGACGTTCTGGATGCGGTCGCGTAACCGGTCCTTGGAATAATCCCCGTCGCTGATCAGCG
>JBFGFW010000073.1:0-8548 GCA_041579395.1 Sulfitobacter sp. | reverse complement strand
ACCGCGTTCCAGCCGATGGTGAAACCCGGTCGAACATGCATGTGGGCGGACGCCCGGAAAAAGTTGGTCTGACCGACCGGGACCTTGAGAATTGCGCCACGATTGGCCCGGTTCTAAAGGAGCGGGGGCAGGTCTTTGTCGGCATCGATGTGATCGGCGACTACCTGACCGAGATCAACGTCACGTCGCCCACCGGTATTCAGGAACTTGAGCGTTTCGACGGCACCAACGTCGCCGCCAAGATCTGGGAGGCAATCGAGGCGCGCCTCGCGTGAGCGTCATACGCCCCCTCTTGAACATCTACCTTCGGCAGTTCGAAAAACGCCGATTGGCGCGCAGCCATGACATCGCGCAGGCCCGCAGGGCGTTTGCACGCAACGCACGGCTATTTTTCCACGCCCCACGCGGAACCCGGATCACGACCATGACGCTGCCCAATGACGGCAGCGCCTTGCGCGTCACGCCGCGAAACCTGCGCTCTGATCTGGTGGTGTTCTACATTCACGGCGGGGCGTTTGTTTTTGGCAGCCCTGAAACCCACGCCGCGATGATGGGGCAATTGGCGGCGCGGATCGGCACGACGGTGGTTTTGCCGCGCTACCGGCTGGCCCCGGAAACTCCTTTTCCGGCAGCCATCGACGATATCGAACATGCCTATCTGGCCTTGATCGCCAGTGGCGTTGCGGCGTCGAACATCGTGATCGGCGGGGACAGCGCAGGGGCCACGCTGGTCTTCAATCTGCTCAGCCAGATCATCAAACGCGGGTAGCCAAAGCCGCGCGGTGTTTTTGTATTTTCGCCTTTCGTTGATTTCGCCCAAGAAGGCGCCAGCTATCGCGTCAACAAGGACCGCGATGCGGTTCTGCCGTCAAAGCGCGCTGGCGAAATGGTGCAGATGTACCTTGGCGGGCACAGCGCCGATGACCCCCGCATCAGCCCGCTGCAGGCGGATTACGCGGGGGCACCGCCCGTGTGGATCTGCGTCGGAGACACGGAAATCCTGCACGATGATGCCTGCCGCCTGCAGCAGCGGCTTAAGGATCAAGGGGTCGCGGTGACGTTTGATGAAAAGCACGATCTGCCGCATGTCTGGCCGTTGTTTCACGCCTATTTGCCCGAAGCGCGACAGACGCTGGACGATCTGGCGGGTTGGATCACAGCGCTGCACCCGTCGGCAGACGAAAACTGAGCGCCTCTGCCAGATGGGGTTTGCGCACCACTTTGGACCCATCCAGATCCGCAATGGTGCGCGCCACCCGCAAAACCCGATGGTAGCCGCGCGCCGACAGCTGAAACCGCTCGGCCGCTTTCAGCAAAAGGCTGCGGGCATCGGCATCGGGGGCGGCGATGTCATGCAGTAAATCCCCCTCTGCATCCGCATTCAGGCTGGCCGTGGGGTGGTCGACAAACCGATTGTGCTGCTGTTGCCGGGCGGCTTGAACGCGGGCAGCCACCTCGGCTGAGCCTTCGCCACAGCTTGGCAAATCCAGATCGGTGAAGGCAACGGGCGGGACTTCGACGCGCAGATCAAACCGATCCATCAGGGGGCCGGAAATCCGGCTCATGTAATCTTCGCCGCATTTAGGAGCCTTGCTGCACGCCCGCGCCGGATCACTGAGATGGCCGCATTTGCACGGGTTCGCCGCGGCAACAAGCATGAACTTGCAGGGATATTTCACGTGGGCATTGGCGCGGGCGATCATCACCTCGCCGGTTTCGATGGGCTGGCGCAGGGTTTCCAGCACCATGCGCGGAAATTCGGCGAATTCATCCATGAACAAAACGCCATTGTGGGCCAGGCTGACCTCGCCGGGTTTCGCCTGCCTGCCGCCGCCAATGATTGCGGCCATGGAGGCTGTGTGGTGCGGTTCGCGAAACGGACGGCTGCGGGAAATGCCCCCTTCGTCCAGCAGCCCGGCAAGTGAATGGATCATTGATGTGCTCAATGCCTCACGCGGGGTCAGCGGTGGCAGGATCGACGGCAGGCGCGCGGCCAACATCGATTTGCCCGACCCCGGCGTGCCGACAAACATCAGATGATGACGCCCGGCAGCAGCGATCTCCAACGCGCGTTTGGCACGTTCCTGCCCTTTGACGTCGCGCAGATCCTTGGTGTCGCAGGGCTCTGCCACCTCTCCGGGATCGGCGGGGGAAATGGGGACCTGGCCCGTATAATGGCGGACGACGTCGCCCAGCGATGCCGCCGCGATGACCTGAACATCACCGAACCAGGCCGCTTCGGCACCGGAGGCTGCGGGGCACAGCAGCCCGCGATTGTCTTCGGCAGCGGCCATCGCAGCGGGCAAAGCGCCGATGACCGGGATTAGTGTTCCGTCCAACGATAGTTCACCAAGCGCCACGACCGATTGAATAACATCGCCCGGCAGGATACCGATGGCCGCCAGCAGCGCCAAGGCGATCGGCAGATCAAAATGACTGCCCTCTTTGGGCAGGTCAGCAGGGCTTAGGTTGATGGTGATCCGTTTGCTGGGCAGCGCAATCGCCATGGAGTTGAGCGCCGCCCGGACCCGGTCGCGCGCTTCTGACACTGCTTTGTCGGGCAAGCCGACGATCGAAAACGCCGGCAAGCCGGAAGCAACGGCGCATTGGACCTCGACGATGCGCGCCTCGACCCCTTGAAAAGCAACGGTGTATGCGCGCGAAACCATGACAAGCCTTTGGTGACCAAGATGGTTAAGCCGTAGGCAGGGGGTGTTTAAGAAGCGTTAACTTTTGGGGGAAGCGTCGGAAATGAGTTTATCTAGCAAAATGAAGATGGCCCGTGTCTAGCCGTGTCATTTCATTGGCCAAGGGCTGATCCGGCCGCCGGTGTCATAGGGGAAGGGGTCATAAGTGGTTTTCAGCCCCTCGGCGCGCCACTGTTTGAATGCCGGATCCGAGATTGTTGCGTCGCAGTAGCGGCGCGATGCATCTGACACGGGCAGGTTATATCCGATGATTCGCGCACAGACCGGCGCATAGAATACATCCGCAAGGCTATAGCGTCCGAAGAGCCATGGGCCTGTGCCGTCTGAGTATTCACCTGCACTGCCCCACAGGGTTTCGATGCGCGACAGGTCGGTCGCCACGCCGTCCGTGACCATGAACCCTTGGTTAACATGCTGCAACTGCATCGCGCATTGGCCCCGCAATCCGTGAAATCCTGCGGTCATTGCCGCGCACAGCCATCTGGCGCGTGCCCGTGCTGCTGGGTCTTCCGGCCATAATTTCTGGTCAGGATGGCGTTCTGCCAGTGTTTCCGCCATCGCCAGCGTCTCGCCGATGATGTGGCCATCGGGTGTTTTAAGCACTGGTACCAGAACCGCCGGTGCCAGCTCTGCCAGATCCTGAGGCATCGTGCCCTGATACAAGCCGACCATGTGGGTGCGGAAGGGCAGGCCGAATTTCTCGAGCATCAGCCAGCCCCGCAAGGACCAGCTGGAGAAGGTGCGATCGCCGATATAAAGTTCATATGTCATGCGGCGGATATTGGGTCAGCCGCCGCGCTGGCGCAATTCCTAATGTTGGCCGCAGACCTAGGGGCAGTGACTGATCCGGGCCACATTCCAGCCCGATGGGGCGACGTGGATTTCAGTGGCCGACAGATTTTCGATATTATGGGCCATCGCCTGCTTGGCGGTGATGTTCAGTGCGCGTTGGACCTGCGTCAGGATGACGCCGAAATGGGCCACGGCGATGATATGTGCATCCGGGAACCCGGCGCTCAGCCGATCGACGGCAGCGTTGACGCGCCGTGCCGTCTGGTTCCAGCTTTCGCCTTGCGGGGGTGCTGTGTCGCCCGGTGTCGCCCAAAAGTCGCGGCTTAATTCGGGATCCTGTTGCGCCACATTGCGCGCAGCTAGGCCGTCCCACTGGCCGAAATGCATTTCCCGCAAATCCGGTTCATGGGGCAACCGTTTTCGGGCGTCCAATGTCAGGACATCGGCCGTGGCGACGGCGCGGATCAGGTCGGATGAAACCAGCATGGCATTGCCCGGTAAATAGGCGCTCAGGCGCGCAATCCGGGCCGTGTCCGAAAGATCGGCCGGCACGTCGCGCCAGCCCACAAGGGTCTTTTCGTGGGTCGGCCCGTGTCGCACCCAATGCCAAATTGTCATGAAAGAAGTCCTCGTTGGTGCAGCTCTGCAGCTGCGACATAAACAACCTAGTGCGACAGCATCGAAGTCAAATAATCGTCAATTAGCGACACCAGGGTGCAGCAACCCGGAACATGAGGCTGAAAGTGTTTGGTTTTCACAACAGCAGCGCATGTCGGGCAATTCCGCCTGCGCTGTGCTGACATGGTTGCGTCAATCCATCGTCAAAATAAATTTGAACCAAAACCGAATTTGGGGGTTTTAACCTTCGAGGTGCAATCCCGCGCACCTTTCCATCTTGGGGGGTGAATTAAATGGCATACACACAAGCGCGCGAATTTTCCTTAACACGTACGGCGATGAAGGCCGAGCTTTTGGATGCGGAAACAGAATTGAAACTTGCCTATGCGTGGCGCGACGATCGTGATGAGGAATCGCTTCATCGCTTGATCACCGCCTACATGCGGCTTGCAATCTCGATGGCGGGAAAATTCAAACGCTACGGCGCACCGATGAACGACCTAATTCAGGAAGCGGGTCTGGGATTGATGAAGGCGGCGGACAAGTTCGACCCCGACCGAGGCGTGCGGTTTTCGACCTATGCCGTCTGGTGGATCAAGGCCAGCATCCAGGACCATGTGATGCGCAATTGGTCGATGGTGCGGACCGGGTCCACGTCATCACAGAAATCGCTGTTCTTCAATATGCGTCGGGTTCAGGCACGGCTTGAGCGTGAAGCGCAGGTTGCCGGTCAAACTTTGGACAAGCATCAGATGCGGCAGATGATTTCGACAGAAATCGGTGTGCCGCTGCACGACGTGGAACTGATGGAAGGCCGCCTGTCAGGGTCTGATTATTCCCTTAATGCCACTCAATCCGCCGAAGACGAAGGTCGCGAATGGATCGATGCGCTGGTCGACGAGAGTGCGCAAGCTGCCGAGCAGGTCGAGGAGAGCCACGACATCGTGACTTTGCGCAACTGGCTTTTAAGCGCGATGCAGGCGCTGAACGAGCGAGAGCAGTTCATCGTGCGCGAACGCAAGTTGCGTGAACAGCCCCGGACGCTGGAAAGCCTTGGCGAAGAGTTGAACCTGTCGAAAGAGCGTGTGCGCCAGTTGGAGGCGGCAGCTTTCGGCAAGATGCGCAAGACGCTTGAAACGCAATCTGCCGAAGTCCGACATTTCTTGATGTGAAACTGCTGGTCGCGGCAAGCATTCTGGCAGCCGGAGCAGGTTGGGCAGCGCCGATTGACAATCAGATCTACGCGCGGCTGTCGGCTGCGCAGATCGTCATTTTGGGGGAAAGCCACGACAATTCCCATCACCATGATGTTCAGGCCGGCATTGTGGCCCGGTTAAACCCGTCCGCTGTCGTCTATGAAATGCTGGACCGATCGCAGGCGGCAGTTGTGGCGATGCCCCTGACATCTGATGAAGCTGCCCTGCGAGCGGCGCTGAATTGGGACACGTCCGGATGGCCTGATTTTTCGATGTATTATCCTATTTTCACGGCTGCAGGGCAGGCAGCAGTTCATGGCGCGGCTGTCCCACGGGCTGTGGCGCGCGCCGCAATGACGGATGGTTTGCAGGCCGCTTTTGGTGGCGATGCCGAGGAGTTCGGCCTGGCGCAGGCCTTGCCCGCGCCCGAGCAGGCCGCCCGCGAAGCATTGCAGAAGTCGGCGCATTGTGACGCTTTACCCGACGATCTGCTTCCGGGGATGGTCGATGTTCAACGGTTGCGCGATGCGCGGTTGGCACAGGTCGCGTTGCAGGCGCTGGATGAAACCGGCGGCCCGGTTGTCGTAATCACGGGGAATGGGCACGCCCGCGCCGACTGGGGTATCCCCGTCGCAATCGGGCAGGCCCGGCCGGGCACCGCTATTTTTTCCTTGGGGCAAGGCGAGGACGGGCGGGCACCCGACGGTACGTTTGACGCTGTGGTAATGTCCCCCGCGATCCCCCGCGACGATCCTTGTGTCGCGCTGCGTAAAAAGTGAGGGGGCTGGCAGATCTGCCCGAGGCCGCATATGATCCGGCACAGGACGACCAAAAGGATCGAACATGCTGGCTGGCAAACATATTCTGCTGATCATCGGCGGTGGCATTGCCGCCTTTAAGTCGCTGGATCTGATCCGCCGCCTGCGCGAACGCGGCGCGACTGTAACCCCGGTATTGACCCGTGCAGGCGAGGAATTCGTGACACCGATTTCGGTGTCGGCATTGGCCGGACGCAAGGTGTTTCGCGACCTGTTTGATCTGGGCGATGAGGCCGAGATGGGCCACATTCAGCTAAGCCGTGTTGCGGATCTGGTCGTGGTGGCCCCCGCTACGGCAGATCTGATGGCAAAGATGGTCAGCGGGTTGGCCAATGATCTGGCGTCCACCTTGTTGCTGGCGACCGATACGCCTGTGATGATCGTGCCCGCCATGAATGTGCGGATGTGGCAGCACGCCGCGACGCAGCGCAATCTGGCGACGCTGCGCCGCGACGGTATTGTCACGGTGGGCCCCAATGATGGCGACATGGCCTGCGGCGAATTTGGACCGGGGCGCATGTCAGAACCGCTTGAGATCGTTGCAGCCATTGAAGCGACGCTGTCGGATGGGCCGCTGACGGGCCAACGCATTTTGGTCACCTCTGGCCCGACGCACGAGCCGATCGACCCGGTGCGCTATATTGCCAACCGATCCTCGGGCGCACAGGGGACTGCGATTGCGGGGGCGCTGGCGGCGATGGGGGCCGAGGTTGTCTTTGTCACCGGCCCCGCAGACGTCGCCCCGCCTGACGGGGTGCAGGTCGTGCGGGTCCAGACAGCGCAGCAGATGAAAGATGCCGTTGACGCGGCACTGCCCGTCGACGCGGCCGTGTTCGCCGCTGCCGTCGCGGATTGGCGCGTGACACATGCCAGCGATAGGAAGCTGAAAAAGTCCAAAGACGGGCTGCCGGCGCTGCACTTTGCCGAAAACCCCGATATTCTGAAAGCCGTCAGCCATTTGACGCAGGGCCGCCCGAAACTTGTTGTGGGTTTTGCCGCGGAAACCGATGACGTCATCCAAAACGCCACCGCCAAGCGCCTGCGCAAGGGCTGTGACTGGATCGTTGCCAACGATGTGTCCCCGACCACAGGGATCATGGGCGGCAGCGAAAATGCAGTAACCTTGATTGATGCGGAGGGTGCCGAAAGCTGGCCGCGCATGACCAAGGATGAGGTTGCCCGAAAACTGGCGGAGCGGATGGCACAGGCCTTGCGCCCAAGAGATTAATGCCTTCGGCGAGGATTTTTTTCCATTTGGAATGAGGGGCGCGAGACAGGATTGGCGGCGGCGTAGGAGAATAGGGATGGCAGACATAAAGTTTATGCGTGTGCCGGGCAATGAGGATTTGCCGTTGCCGGGGTATGCCACTGCGGGGGCCGCCGGTATGGATCTTCGCGCATTCTTGCCCGAGGGACCTTTGGTTTTCGAAACGGGTCAGATCAGCCTGATCTCGACCGGGTTCTGCGTCGAGTTGCCGCGCGGGACGGAAATGCAAATAAGGCCCCGATCTGGTTTGGCACTGAAGCACGGATTTCTAATTCCGAACGCGCCGGGAACCGTCGATGAAGACTACCGCGGTATCGTGATGGTGGGCCTTTACTATGTTGGCGGCGAACCTTTCACGATCCAGCATGGCGACAGGATTGCACAGGCGGTGATCGCGCAAGTTCAGCGCTTTGGCACCGTTGAAGTGGCCGAACTGTCATCCAGTGACCGTGGCGCAGGCGGATTTGGATCCACAGGGCTGAAATAGCTTTTGCGGTTTGAGGGTTTACCTTTGCACACGGGATTTTGCGGCCGTGCAGCGCAGGGATTTTCCATGACGCGCCGGTTTCGTTATGTTTTGGGTTGGTGCCAGCGCAAAAATGCTTAGGTTGCCGTTTTGAAACGGGTCCGACACCACATTTAAGCGGGGGCACATGCGCCACGATCACCAGCAGTTGCGGTTCCAGCATAACGGCGGGACGATCTGATGCTGCTTGTTCTGGGTCTGGCGGCGCTGATCTGGGGCGTGGGAACGGCCATGGGCCAGCCCCGCGAGACCCGGTTGAAACTGTTGGGGGCGTTGTTTGGCGCGGTCATCGGTGTGAACCTGTTGCTGCCAGCCGGCCATCCACTGCGCATGGCCACGGGCGAATCTGCGGCCCCCTGGTTGCTGCTGACCGGCATGATCCTGATGGTTCTGGGATACAGTTGGGCCTTGCGGCGATTGCGGAGCCATAGTGAACCCGCACCGGCATCGGCGCGTCCGACGGGCACGTTTTCAGACAGCGAACTGAACCGCTATGCCCGGCACATCGTGCTGCGCGAAATCGGCGGTGCGGGACAGAAGGCGTTGAAGAACGCCCGCGTGCTTGTCATCGGGGCCGGCGGTCTGGGGGCTCCGGTGCTCCAGTACCTTGCGGCCGCCGGTGT
>JBFGFW010000072.1:0-8560 GCA_041579395.1 Sulfitobacter sp. | reverse complement strand
GCCCGTCGTCATCCAGCGTGATCAGATCGACACCCACGGCATCCAGATCGCCGATCCTGCACTGAAATTCCAACGCCCAATCGGTATCGCTGCCCATGATACGGCGGTACTTGAAGTCGCGGAACACCTGCCCCACATGCCCCAAGACCGCCGCAACCGGCGCACGCCCTGTCCAGGTTTTGTAATAGGTCGGTGGCATGAACCGCACATTTTCGGCCAGCAACGGGGCGATGTCGCCTGCGTCGCCTTTGGCGACAACGTCGATCATCTTGGATATCGTGGGGTGCATCATTGATCCTTTGCGTCAGGTGGGTTGAAAACCCACCCTACATCTGAGACGGACAGGCATGGAAACAATTTACACCCCGCCGATGGATCCCTTGGTGATCCTGCACGAAGACGCCGAAGTTCTGCTGGTCGACAAGCCCGCAGGCTTGCTGTCGGTGCCCGGCAAGGGGCCGAATTTGACGGATTGTCTGATCGCGCGCGTGCAGGCGGTGTTTCCCGATGCGTTGCTGGTGCACCGGCTGGACCGCGACACATCGGGCGTGATGATCTTTGCGCTGACCCCCTATGCACAGCGGCATCTGGGCCTGCAATTTGAAAAGCGGATGACGCGCAAGACCTATGTCGCGCGGGTGTGGGGCGTGCCGTCTGAAAAGACCGGTACGATTGATCTGCCGCTGATCGTGGACTGGCCGAACCGCCCGCGCCAGATGGTCTGTCATGAAACAGGCAAATCGGCCCAGACCGATTGGCGCTTGCTGAAAGACCAAGGCACGACGGCGCGGGTCAGGCTGATGCCCAGAACCGGGCGCAGCCACCAATTGCGGGTGCATATGCTCAGCATGGGCCATCCGATTCTGGGCGATCCGTTTTATGCGACCGGTCCCGCGCTGGATTATCCCCGATTGATGCTGCATTCGGAAGAACTGCGGTTCAATCATCCCCAAGGCGGGCATTCAACCAAAGTGCGGTCAAAAGCGCCGTTCTAAGACGGGGGTTCTAGATCTTGATCCAGTCGTCCGGCAGCATGTCCGGATTGTCATGCGTGGGGCTACTGAACCAGTTTTTCGGTCCCGCAACGCGCTTTGCCGGGTTTTTGTTAAGCCACGCAGCCCACCAACTGAACGATGAATTGGCGATGATATTGTGTTGGCAAAGTGACATCAGCCGCTGATCTTCGTAGTCCGTGTCCGGCCCGTTGAAATCGACGACCACCTTGTCAAAGGGCAGCGGCAGGTTGTCTTTGGCCCATTGCGGATCATCGGAAAAAACATAGACGGTTGGCGCAGTCAGCCCGTCTGACGCCGCCGCCAGCGCCGCATCGTAATAGGCTTGGTCGCAACTACGATTAGCCCCCAAACTTAGAAAATCACCACGCCTGACATGCAGTGAAATCGACGCGCCAGACACAATGCGCGCCGCCATATCAGCGTTCTGCGCCGACATCGGATGCCGGTACACGAAATTCGCGCGCAGGTCATCGGCGACATGGCTGAAGTATTTGTCCGACTGCCAGTAGCCATGCAGATAGGTGTCATCTGGCAGCGTCTCGAACGCCGGGTTATACGCCAGACCGCGCTCGCGGTAGATCTTGGGCGATCGGCCAAACGCGCGCCAGGCGTAATAGGCGAGGGGTCGTTCGTGCTGCGAGGGGGGCAGTTTTTCAGGCGTCGCCCAGTCCAGATCAAAAACGCGGGTCAGAACGCCTTCGCCCTTGTATTCAGCGCGCCGCGGATCGATGGAAAAGGGCACGCACAGCCGCGTCGCCAAACCACGGGCCGCAGCGTATTGGAACATCTGATTGCCCAAACGGCCATGCAGTCGTGCATAGATCATTTCTGCTCCTCATTCTGTCCTATGGCTGCATAAATCAAGCGGCGCGCATAGGAAACCCGAGACTTCTGTACATCAGCCAAGCCAGTCCTGCGGCATACAGAAAAAAGGCCACCCCTTATGGGATGGCCCTTGTGATCGTCATGGATCTTGCGTGGCTCTTATTCGGCCGCCCAACCGGACACCGCTTTGATTTCAGTGAAATCTTCGATGCCATACAGGCCACCTTCGCGACCATTGCCTGACTGCTTCATGCCGCCGAACGGTGACCCGGCAGCGCGGCCCTGACCGTTCATTTCAACCATACCGGACCGCAACTGGCGGGCCAGACGGTTGCGACGGTTGCCATCCTGGCTTTGGACATAGTTTGTCAGGCCATAGACCGTGTCGTTGGCGATCTCGACGGCCTGTTCTTCCGTGTCGAACTTCATGATTGACAGAACCGGGCCGAAGATTTCTTCGCGTGCAATGGTCATGTCGGGGGTGACATCTGCGAACACCGTCGGCTTGACAAAGAAGCCGCGGTTCAATCCGTCGGGACGCCCAGTGCCGCCCGTGACCAGACGCGCGCCTTCATCGATGCCCTTTTGGATCAGGTCCTGAATCTTGTTGAACTGGCTTTCATTCACCACGGGGCCGATGTGGCGACCATCTTCGGACGCGGGGCCGACAGTGACCTGAGCCGCGACGTTACCCGCTTCTTCGACGGCTTTGTCGTAGACATCGGATTGCACCAGCATCCGGCTGGGCGCGTTGCACGACTGGCCGGTGTTTTGCATCATGTGCAGCACGCCGCGCTTGACTGCCTTGTCGTCGGCATCATTAAAGATGATGTTTGCACCTTTGCCGCCAAGCTCAAGATGCACTTTCTTAAGCGTATCGGCCGCAGCCTTTGAAATCAGCGTACCCGCGCGGGTTGAACCGGTGAAGCTGATCATGTCCACGTCCTTGTGTGCCGACAACTGGCTGCCGACGCCGACGCCGTCGCCGTTCACAAGATTGAACACACCTTTGGGGAATCCCGCCTCGTCCATCAACTCGGCGAAGATCATCGCGTCCAGCGGGCTTTCCTCGGAGGGTTTCAGCACCATGGTGCAGCCCGCGACAACCGCAGCGCCGACCTTTAGCGTGATCTGGTTCATCGGCCAGTTCCAGGGGGTGATCAGACCGGCGACACCAACGGCTTCGCGGATGATCCGGTCGTTTGGTGCCTGATCGTTCAGGGGCTGTTCAAACTTGAACGCCTTGGCCGCCTTGATGAAGTTGCTCAGGTGCCATGTGCCGGCCCCTACTTGCGACGAGCGGGCCAAATCCATGGGCGCGCCCATTTCGGTGCTCATCGCCTTTGCCAGATCCTCGGCACGGGCCTGATAGACCTCCAGCAGCTTTTCCAGCAGCGCAATACGTTCGGCTGGTGGTGTCGCCATCCAGCCGGGCAGGGCCGCTTTGGCGGCGGCAACGGCGGCGTCCGTGTCGGCCTGATCGCCCAGCGAGATAACCGCACAGGGTTCTTCCGTCGAGGGGTCAATCACATGGTAATCGTTGGGCTTCGCGGGGGACACCCACTCGCCGTTAATATAGAATTCGCGTTTCTCCAGCATGGGAACACTCCTTTTGACATGCAGTGGCAGGGGCGATCCCCGGCCATTTGCGCATACCATGTCACCGCCGCGCGGCCCCCGCAAGAGAGGGGATGAAACCTGCGGCGGAAAGGCCTACAATGGGGCCAGCACGTAACCTGAAACTGCTTCCAGGAGGATAAAATGGCTTTACGCATCAATGACACGATTCCCGACATGTCCGTCGAAACGGATCAAGGGCCTATCAACCTTCACGAGTGGGTTGATGGCAATTGGGCGATCCTGTTTTCGCATCCCAAGGATTTCACGCCGGTGTGCACCACCGAATTTGGGGCAGTGGCACAATTGGCCGATGAATGGAAAAAGCGCGGCACCAAGGTGATGGGCATTTCCGTCGACGGCGTGGAAGATCATAAGAAATGGAAGGGTGACATCGAAACCTTTGGTGGGGCCAAGGCCGGGTTTACGATCATCGCAGATGATGACCTGAAAGTGGCCAAGGCGTTCGACATGCTGCCCGCCGAGGCCTATCTGCCAGACGGGCGCACCCCCGCCGACAGCGCCACGGTGCGGTCGGTTTTCATCGTGGGGCCAGATAAACAGCTGAAGCTGTCGATGACCTATCCGATGACCGTGGGCCGCAACTTTGCCGAGGTTCTGCGTGCACTGGATGCATTGCAGATGTCGACCGGCAAGGGTGTTGCCACGCCTGCCGACTGGCAGGTTGGTGATGATGTGATTATTCCGGCGACGGTATCGGATGCCGATGCCACCGCAAAATTCGGCGAATTCAACAAGATCCTGCCCTATCTGCGGATGACCAAGGCCCCGAAATAAAGTCTAGGCTGAGGGTTGCTGAGGCCGCATTCTGACCTGCGCGCGGTACCATGCGCGCTGCCATTCCCGCATCAGTTTGCCGCTGGTGCGGGTTTTTTCCTGAATGGTCGACCCGCCGATCTGATCTGCGATTTCGGCGTTGCCGTTGGGCAGCAGCGTGTGAATCGGCTGGCCCGTGATCCAATGCATCTGCAGCCAAGTATCGACGGGTCGATCGATTCGCCGCGATCCTGATATCAACCTGCGCGCGGCATCGCGCCCGACCACTTGGCAACAACATTGCAGGCCGATCTGCCTAGGTAGCAGCAGCCGCACGTTGCCGTCGCGTGCCAAGACGTGCCCCCGCTTTTCGCGATTCTTGGCGGGTAGGCGGACGAACATATCTGGGGTCATATGGGCGGTGATCAGGGAAAGCGCGCGCGCAAGAAAAGGCTGCGACACGGCAAGGTCATCCTCGACGATGATGGCATGGTCCCAGCCTTTATTGACGATCATCTGCCAGCATTTCCGGTGACTTTGAAACACGCCGATTTCGGCAGGGCGTAAAGGAAATGGATAGTGGGGCCGGTATAAATCCCCGTCAGAAACAAGCGCATCGGAGATTTGGTCAGGGTCGCGCCCGTTCACGGCGTCGACAAGCTGCGCATCTGGCAAATCCTGAAGCAGCCTGTCAGCGTTTGGGCGGCGTTTCGCGCTGCCGGGCAAGTGGATGATCAAGGAGTGCATGACGTCGGACTATCCTTTGCACCGGCGTTTCAGCGGCATCAGGTCACTGGGTCGCGTTGAACGTAAACAGTTTTTCGCCGTGAATGGTATAGCCGTCGATCAACGCTTTTGCACGGTCGCCTGTCAGCCAAATTTCCAACTTCGCGGCCGCATCTGCATTGATATGCGGGTGCTTTTCGGGGTTCACCGGGATGTAGGTATATTGGTTGAACAGCACAGGGTCACCAGCGAACAATAGCGCGAGGTCGGCCTTGTTGGCGAAATTGAGCCAGCTTGCGCGGTCGGACACAATATAGGCATCAAGCCCCGCGGCAGTGTTCAGACTGGCCCCCATACCGGCACCGACCGCCTTGTACCAGTCACCGAAATCAGCGGGATTCAGCGCGGCGGCAGCCCAAAGCGAAAGCTCCTTGTTATGCGTGCCGCTGTCATCACCGCGGCTGACAAAGGTAGCCGTTGCGACCTCGATCAGCGACAAAGCGTCTGCTGCGGATGTGGCTGCGGCAACACCTGCGGGGTCATTGCCGGGCCCGATCAGCACGAAATCGTTATACATGATCTCGCGGCGGTGGGTGCCATAGCCCTCGGCGACAAAGGCGTCCTCGGCCTTTTTGGAATGCACCAAAATTGCGTCTACATCGCCGGCCTCGCCCAAGCGCAGCGCCTGACCGGTGCCGACGATCAGCAATTGCACATTCAAGTCCAGATCGTCTTTGATTGCGGGCAATAGAACGTCGGCCAGTCCTGAATTGCTGAACGATGTGGTGACGGCCATCTTCATCGTATCCGCCTGTGCGGTCACGGATCCAAAGACTAGGGCCAGCGTCGCGAGGATCAGTTTCATTCCAAGATATCTCCCTTGAGGAAGGCTTTGAATTCCTGAGTGGTTGGTGTGTCGAACATCGCAGGTGCCATGCCTGTCTCGTGGATGTGACCCTTAAATAGAAACAGCACATCCGTCGCAAGCCGCCGCGCCTGTCCCAGATCGTGGGTGGACATGACGATGCGGGTTCCTGCCCGGTGGGCGACCTGCAACAGCGCCTCGATCTCTTTGACGGAACGGCCATCCAGGTTGGAACAGGGTTCATCAAGAAACAGAATCTCCGGCTCGCGGATCAGGGCGCGGGCCAGCGCGAGCTTTTGCTTTTCACCACCAGACAGGCGTGCTGCCGGACGATCCAGCGCATCGGTCAGCCCAATCCTGCCCGCCCAATGCAGCACCGCACGCGCAATATCGTGTCGGTCGCGGCCCAGAATATTCAACGGATACGCCAGATTGGCGCGTACGGATCGGCGCAACATGACCGGGCTTTGAAAGACATAAGCTTGCCGGGTGCGGGCCACGCCATCGGGTGCCGACCATGTGACGGTGCCTTCGTTCAGCCGTTCCAGCCCGTGCAGGGCTTTTAGCAGCGTCGTCTTTCCAGCGCCGTTCGGCCCCAGCAGGATGGTCAACCCATCGCCCCCCAGCGTCAGGTCGATCGGCCCCAGCAACGACTTGCCGCGCCTGCGCACGACGACTGCCCGCATTTGAACAGGAAGCACCGGGGTCACCATCTGCCCTCGGTCTCGGTGCGCGACAGGGCGTGGATGATCAGGTTGACCGAAAGTGCCAAAGCGATCAGCACAAAGCCCAGACCAAGCGCCAGCGCGAAATCGCCCTTGCCGGTTTCAAGTGCTATGGCCGTCGTCAGCACCCGTGTGGCGTGGTCGATATTACCGCCAACGATCATGATCGCGCCGACTTCGCCGATGGCGCGCCCGAACCCGGCCAAGGCGGCAGTCAGCAATGCGCGGCGGCCATCGGTGATCAGCGTCAAAATGCGCCGCCGTGGCGACGTGTTCAGGGAAATCAGCAGATCGTGGTATTCGGCCCAAAGGTCGCGCATCGCCTGATGGGTGATCGACGCAATCAACGGCGTGATGATAATGACTTGCGCGATGATCATTGCCGTTGGGGTAAACAGCAAGCCAAAGACGCCAAACGGTCCAGACCGCGACAGCAACAGATAGACGATCAGGCCCACGACAACCGGCGGCAGGCCCATCATCGCGTTCAGAACGGCGATGGCCGTCCGGCGAAACCGAAAGCGTCGAATTGCCAGCCACGTGCCAAAGGGCAACGCGATGCAGGACGCGATGACCAGTGCCGTCAGGCTGACCTGCAGCGACCGCAGCGTGATCTCGATCAGGTCGGGGTCGCCTCTGACGACCAGCCAGAATGCAGATGTCAGCCCTGCCCAGAGATCATTCATCAGGCAGGTATCGGTCTTGAAAATTCATCAAAAGATGTCTTCAGTCGCCCAGACGGACATTGCTGTCAGCCGTTACTTCCGCCGACGAAAAACCGGCGTTCTCCAACGCGAAATTCATCCCGAAAGAAATGATGATCAGGGCCAGAACGGCCAGGATAAAGGCTTTCATTTATGGTCCCCCTGCTGCGTGGCATCACGCAAATAGTTGATAAGATCCCGGCGGTCTTCCGCTTTGGTGATCCGTTGCATTGGCATCTTGCTGCCCGGTATATAGTGGTCTGGGCCAAGGTCAAACAGCGCGTCAATCGTCGCGTCGGACCAGATGATGTCTGACCCCTGCAAGGTGGGTGAATAGCGGTAGTCTGCGATGCTGCCCGCCTGTCTGCCGAACACCCCGTAAAGGCTGGGCCCTGCCCGGCGCGCGTTGCCGGGGCTGGTCGTGTGGCAGATCGAACACTTGCGTTTGAACTGGCGTTCGCCGTTGGGCATGGTCTGCGGCTCGGCCAGAAAACTGCGGGGGGCGGTGCCCATCTGCGGTACCTCGTCCATTGCGGTTAGAGGGTATGAATACATCGCGTCATCAATACCGCCTGCGTGGATGTTCTGCCCATCGGGCGCAAAGGCCAAGGCCCAGACCGGTCCGCGCAACGTCGCGCGAAAATCGCGGACGATCTGACGGGATAGGACGTCGATGACCATGATGAACCCCTCGCCATCGCCAACGGCCAGCAGGTTGACGCCGGGATGATATGCCATCGACAGAATGGGCCGACGTTCCAAAGTAAAATCGGCAATCGCGACACCTGTCTGCGGATCGACGATCCGGGTACCGCCGTCTACAGCGCCATAGGCCAGCCATGCATCATCGGGGCCAAGACTGATCTTGTTCACCCCAAACCCGTGCTTTACCAAAATGCGCAGCTCGTCGCCGGACGCGACATCCCACACTCGGATCGTGCCATCGGTGGCGGCGGAATAAAGCGTTGATCCATCGGCACCAAACGCCACATCGTTGACGCCTTGGCTGTGGCCGCGCAGAAACCGAGGCGCGCCGCCCGCAATTGTCCAAATCCCGATTGTGCCGTCCCAGCTTGCCGATGCGATCAAGGTTTTGTCGGGTGATACCGCGAGCCCGGCTATTTTGCCCTTGTGACCTTGCCAATGTGTCGGTGTGTTCTGATCAAGGTTCCACAGGATGAGATCGAAATCATCCGCGGCTGACACAAGACGTTGGTCGTCCATGAAGACCGCCGCCGTCACGGCAGCGGCGTGTCCTTCCAGCCACTTTGGTGCGACGCCGGTCCAGAGGCCTATGGAATTATC
>JBFGFW010000071.1:0-8738 GCA_041579395.1 Sulfitobacter sp. | reverse complement strand
ACGACACTGGATCGAAAGGGGCGCAAGCCTATCGGGATCTGGCGAAGGAAGTTTTGGCGAATAGTTTGGTATAAAGGCAGAGCACAATGGTAGAAAAACTGGAAAAGCGGCGCGGTCTTGGACGGGGATTGTCAGCGCTTATGGCGGATGTCGCAGAAACGCAAACCGTAGTTGCACAGGGATCGGCTGAACAGTTTGTTCCGATTGAACAAATTTCGCCAAACCCGGATCAGCCACGCAAACGATTCGACCCGGAAGATCTGAATGATCTGGCCAACTCGATCCGTGAGAAAGGGGTTATTCAGCCGTTGATTGTGCGCCGACGTCAAGATGGTTCGTTTGAGATTGTTGCCGGAGAACGCCGCTGGCGCGCGTCGCAGATGGCGCAGATGCATGAGCTTCCGGTGATCATCCGCGAGTTCACGGATGTCGAGGTTCTGGAAGTCGCAATCATCGAAAACATTCAGCGCGCCGATCTGAATTCAATTGAAGAAGCAGCCGGCTATCGTCAGTTGATGGACCGGTTTGGTCACACTCAGGAAAAAATGGCGGAAGCTTTGGGCAAAAGCCGTAGCCATATCGCAAACCTATTACGCTTGCTGAACCTTCCGGATGCAGTGCTGGATTTGGTGCGAACCGGGGATTTATCAGCAGGGCATGCCAGAACCTTGGTTCCCGCCGCGGATCCCGTGAAGCTGGCAAAACAAATCGTTGCCGGCGGCCTTTCTGTCCGCGCGACAGAAGCGTTGGTCAAGAAGGATCAGGCAAGCGGCAATCCACCGGCTGCAAGAAAGCCAAATCCCGTCTCTGCGGAAAAGGATGCGGATATGCGTGCGTTGGAGCATGATCTGGCAGCAAATCTTGGCATGAAAGTGACGCTGAACCACAAGTCTGGCCAAGAAGCTGGTCAATTGATCGTTAACTACAAATCGATGGATGAGCTGGATGAGCTTTGCCGATTGTTATCGGTGACCTAATCCGCCAGAAGCTGGGCCAGAATGGCGTTTAGGACCATAAACCCTTTATCTGTAACGTTTATTCTTTTTCCAGAATGGGTGATCATGCCGATATCCATCAGCGGCGTGATTTTTCTATCGGTCAGGGGCGCGCCAGCCAAAACCGCATAGCGGTCAAGGTCGACACCTTCTTTCAAACGCAGCCCCATCATCAGAAACTCGCTGGCCTGATCCGGTTTGGTCAGTCGTTCACGGGGTTTTTCCGTCTGACCGGTAGCCGCGGCAGCCAGCCATCTTTGCGGGTTGCTGAAACATTCGGTTGCATAGCGATGACCGTCCAGCGTCAACCTGCCGTGGGCACCGGGCCCGATTCCCAGATAATCGCCATATCGCCAATAGATCAGGTTATGGCGCGATTGCGCACCGTCGCGCGCGTGGTTAGACACCTCGTAGGACGGCATGCCCATCTTTTCGCAAATCTCTTGAGTGACGGCATACATATCGGCACCAAGATCGTCGTCGGGCAGGCCGCGCAACTTGCCAACAGCATAACGGTCACCGAAAGCGGTGCCTTGCTCGATCGTCAATTGATACAGCGAGATATGGTCAATCGCCAATGTTAGAGCCGCTTTTAGCTCTGCTTGCCAATCGGAAAGGGTTTGATCCTGACGGCCATAGATCAGATCGAAACTGACCCGATCAAAGGTTGATCGCGCAATATCAAAGGCCTTCATCGCCTCGGCTGCTGTGTGGATGCGCCCCAACCGTTTGAGGTCTTTGTCATTCAGCGCCTGAATGCCCATCGATACGCGATTTACGCCAGCGTCCCGAAACCCCCGAAAACGCCCGGCCTCGACCGAGCTTGGATTTGCTTCTAGCGTGATTTCCAGATCGTTTGCGGTGGGCCACAGGCGACGGATTGCGGTGATGACATCCGCAACAATCTCGGGGTCCATCAGGCTGGGGGTGCCGCCGCCGAAAAAGACGGCATTGAGGACGCGCCCGTTGGTTTCCAGCGCTGCGCGTTCAAGTTCCAACAAATAGGCGTCGCGCCACGCGTGCTGGTCAATGGTGCGACTGACATGGCTGTTGAAGTCGCAGTAGGGGCATTTCGCCTCGCAAAATGGCCAGTGGAGATACAGGCCAAAGCCGCCCTGACGCCAGTCTTCAGTCAAAGCAGGCCGAGGTGAGTTTGGCAAAAGCATCTGCACGATGGCTGATCCGGTTTTTCTGGTCATGGGTCATTTCGGCAAAGGTCTTATCATACCCGTCGGGCTGAAATATTGGGTCATAACCATGTCCAATGTTCCCACGCATCGGCCAGACCAGTGTGCCATTTACGCTCCCTTCGAAGATCTCCTCGTGACCATCAGGCCAGGCCAGAACCAAAGTCGCGCAAAACCGGGCGTGACGGGGGTGGGGCGCGTTCTTTTGTTCCAGCAAATTATGGGTCTTTGTCATTGCTATCACAAAATCACGCCCATCAGGCGTCTCGGACCAATCGGCGGTATAGACGCCAGGTGCCCCATCAAGCGCTTCGACTTCGATACCGGAATCGTCGGCCAAAGCGGGCAGGCCCGTTGCCTTGACGGCGGCGTGCGCCTTGATCCGGGCATTGCCGACAAAGGTGGTTGCGGTCTCTTCAGGCTCCGCAAGGTTCAACTCGGCAGCCCCCACAACGCGCACCCCGAATGGGCGAAACAGTTCGGTCATCTCCTCCAGTTTTCCAGCGTTGTGGGTGGCGATCAGGATTTTATCGCCGGTGAACTTTCGGGTCATACGGTCGCGGCTTTCTGAATATCGACCAGTTCCAAGACGCCTTTTTCTGCCAGGTCCATCAGCTTGTTCATTTGATCACGGGAATAGGTGGACCCTTCCGCGCTCATCTGAACTTCGATCAGTTTGCCGGTGCCGGTCATAATAAAGTTACCGTCAACGCCCGCCTCTGAATCCTCGGGGTAATCCAGATCAAGCACGGGCTGACCTGCGTAGATGCCACAACTGATTGCGGCAACCGGATCGACCAGCGGATCGCTGATCACATCGCCCGCCTTCATCAGTTTGTTGACCGCCAGACGCAACGCGATCCAGCCGCCGGTGATCGATGCGCAGCGGGTGCCGCCATCGGCCTGCAGCACATCGCAATCCACGGTGATCTGCCGTTCGCCAAGCGCACTTCGGTCGACGCCGGCACGCAGCGCCCGGCCAATCAGCCGCTGAATTTCAACCGTTCGCCCGCCCTGTTTGCCCGAAGCGGCCTCGCGGCGCATGCGGGTGTTGGTGGCGCGGGGCAGCATGCCATATTCTGCCGTGACCCAGCCAAGCCCGGACCCCTTGATAAACGGCGGCACCCGGTCTTCGATGGTGGCGGTGCACAACACATGGGTGTCGCCCATCTTGATCAGCGCAGAACCTTCGGCGTGTTTGGTAAAGCCTGTTTCAACAGTCACCGCACGCATTTCGTCGAGTTGTCGGCCAGAGGGACGCATAATCTTTTCCTTTTTCAGTTGCACCGGGGATACCGCCGCAGGCCGTATCGATGCAACCCCGATTGACGTTTGCCGCGCGCACCCCTTTATTAGGTGGACATGGGAAAAACACCTACAGTGCTGGATGAATTGAACGAACGCTCGCGCGAGGTATTTCGCCGTGTGGTTGAGGGGTACCTTGCCAACGGTGATCCTGTCGGGTCGCGCACCCTGACGCGAGATTTCAGCGAAAAGGTCAGCGCGGCGACGATCCGCAACGTAATGCAGGATCTTGAATACATGGGGTTGCTGGGCAGCCCGCATGTCAGCGCCGGACGTATTCCGACCCAGTTGGGGCTGCGAATGTTCGTCGATGGCATGATAGAGATTGGCGACCCCACTGACATCGACCGCGAAAAGATTGATGCAACCCTTGGCGACAACAGTGCCGATGTCGGCGGCATTCTGGACCGGGTCGGATCAGCGCTGTCGGGGGTGACGCAAGGCGCGTCATTGGTGCTGACTCCAAAGCATGAGGCCCCGATCAAACACATCGAATTCGTCTCTCTTTCCCATGACAGAGCCTTGGTTGTGCTGGTTTTTTCGGATGGGCATGTGGAAAACCGACTGTTCACGCCGCCGCCCGGCCAGACCCCCAGCAGCATGCGCGAGGCGGCGAATTTTCTGAATTCGGTCGTAGAAGGCAAGACGATTTCCGAGCTGCAGCGCAGTGTTGCAAGCGAAATTAATCAGCGTCGCCGCGAGATTGATGTGTTGGCGCAGCAGTTGGTCGCAAGCGGGCTGGCCCTGTGGCAAGGCGATGGCGAGCATCCCGAACGGCTGATCGTGCGGGGCAGGTCGAATTTGATCAACGCTGAAGGCGAAGCCGAGAACGTCGAGCTGATTCGTCAGCTGTTCGATGATCTGGAACGCAAACGTGACATCGCTGAATTCCTGGAATTGGCCGATGCTGGCGACGGCGTGCGTATTTTTATTGGGTCTGAAAACAAACTTTTTTCACTTTCGGGTTCCTCTCTGGTGGTTTCCCCTTATATGAACGCTGATCGTAAGGTGATCGGTGCGGTTGGTGTAATCGGTCCGACTCGCCTGAACTATGGACGTATCGTGCCGATTGTGAATTACACGGCGCAGCTGGTTGGAAAGCTGATTTCCAACCGCAGCTAGAGGTGAATTATGGCAGAGCCGAGAGAAAACGAATTTCTGGATGATATCGAGGACGCAGAGGCTGAGGCCTATGCCGAAGAAATGGCAGAGATCGACGAGGAGGCGCTGGAGCTGGACCAGCTGCGCGCGGAACGCGATCAGCTGAAAGACCGTTTCATGCGGGCGCTGGCGGATGCAGAGAATGCCCGCAAGCGGTCTGACAAGGACCGGCGCGAAGCCGAGAATTATGGCGGTTCGAAACTGGCCCGCGATATGTTACCGGTCTATGACAACATGAAACGCGCGCTGGAAGCTGCAACCGAGGAACAGCGGACGATTTCCGGGCCGCTGTTGGAAGGTATCGATCTGACCATGCGCGAGCTTTTGAACGTGTTCAAGAAGCATGGCATGGAAGTGATTGCGCCACAGGTCGGCGACAAATTCGATCCCCAACAGCATCAGGCAATGTTCGAGGCACCTGTGCCCGGCACAAAAGTAGGCGAGATCATTCAGGTGGCATCAGAAGGGTTCATGCTGCACGATCGTCTGTTGCGTCCCGCACAGGTCGGCGTCTCGTCCATGCCCGCAAGCTAAGCGTTCCGGGGCACACGCGGGCCCTTCGGGGAGGATTTTTTTCCATTTGGATGTGATAGGGAGGCGGTCAGCTATTGGCCGCCTCTTTCAGTTTATAAAGCAGGTCCAGCGCCTCGCGTGGGGTCAGTTCGTCGGGGATGATGTCGGCAAGGGCTGCTTCGACCTTGGACGCTTTGGCAGGCTGGGGGATAGGTTGCGGTGTCAGCGCGAAAAGCGGCAGATCGTCGATCAGGGTTTTCTGCTTTGCCCCGCCTTCGCGTTCGCCCTTTTCAAGCGCATCCAGGACCACGCGCGCGCGCGCGATCACCGATGGGGGCAGCCCGGCGAGCTGTGCGACTTGCACGCCATAGGACCGATCAGCGGCACCTTTCTTGACCTCGTGCAGAAAGATGACTTCGCCTTCCCATTCCTTGACGGTGACGGTGGCGTTTTCAACACCGTCCAGCTTGGTCGAAAGGGCTGTCATTTCGTGATAATGGGTCGCAAAAAGAGCGCGAGACCGGTTGATGTCGTGCAGATGTTCCAACGTGGCCCAGGCGATGGACAGGCCGTCATAGGTCGCCGTGCCACGACCGATTTCATCCAGGATCACCAGCGCGCGGTCGTCGGCCTGGTTCAGGATCGCCGCGGTTTCAACCATTTCCACCATAAACGTGGACCGACCCCGCGCCAGATCGTCTGATGCACCGACGCGGCTGAAGATCTGGCTGATCAGGCCGATGTGGGCATCCGTTGCGGGGACGAAGCTGCCCATTTGGGCCATCAGCGCGATGATTGCGTTCTGACGCAGGAAAGTGGATTTACCGGCCATGTTCGGGCCGGTCAAAAGCCAGATATGGGCGTTTTCGCCTTCTGCTGAAAGCGCGCAGTCATTGGCAATGTAGGGGGTACCTGATTGCTGCGCCAATGCGCGTTCGACGACAGGGTGGCGGCCGCCCGAAATGGCAAAGGCACGGGTGTCATCGACGCGCGGCTTCACCCAGTTTTCTGTCTGTGCAAGTTCAGCCAGCGCGGTGGCCAAATCAATCTCGGCCAATCCGGCAGAGGCGACACCGATGGGCCCGGATTGATCGAGAATGGCCCGTTTTAGCGCATCATAGAGCCGTTTTTCGATCTCTAGCGCGTGATTACCCGCATTCAGGATCTTGGTTTCCATCTCGGACAGTTCAACCGTGGTAAAACGCACCTGATTGGCGGTAGTCTGGCGGTGGATGAACCTGTCAGACAGCGGTGCAGAAAGCATTTTGTCCGCGTGGGTGGACGTGACTTCGATGAAATAGCCCAAGACATTATTGTGCTTGATCTTGAGAGTCGAAATCCCGGTTGCGGTGATGAATTGCTGCTGCATGCGCGCAATCACACTGCGGCCTTCGTCGCGCAGAGTGCGTGCTTCGTCCAGTTCGGCGTCATAGCCTGCGGCGATGAATCCGCCGTCGCGGGCGAGTAAGGGGGGCTCGGCAATCAGCGCATCGTCCAGCAGTGAGATCAACAGTTCGTGGCCCTGCAATCCTTTGACGGCTTGCGCCAACAACCGGGGCAGATCGGCGTCGTCGGTCATTTTCGCCAAATGGCCCGCCTCGGTCAGACCGTTGCGGATCGCAGTCAGGTCTCGCGGTCCGCCGCGATCAAGGGACAGACGCGATAGCGCCCTGTCCAGATCAGGTACATTGCGAAGATGCTGTCGTATGTCGGCGCGTAGACGGGGGCGTTCGTGTGCAAAGCTGATTGCATCAAGGCGATCATGAATCGTCTCTAACACGCGAGAAGGGGATGAAATGCGGCGTTCCAGCAGACGTGCGCCGCCAGCGGTTGCCGTCCGGTCCATCACGGAAAGCAAGGTACCGGCGCGCCCACCGGTCAGCGCGTGCGTCAGTTCAAGATTGCGGCGGGTGGCGGCATCGATCTGAACGCTACGCGCCTCTGATTCCTTCTGTGGGGGGCGCAAGAGCGGCAGTTTACCTTTTTGGGTGATCTCGAGATAATCGATGATCGCCCCCATCGCCGATACATCCGCCCGGCTAAAGGTTCCAAAGGCGTCCAGCGACCCGATGCCAAACAAATCGCAGATGCGTTTTTCGGCGCTGGCACTGTCAAAGGCGGAACGGGCGACAGGCGTGAGTGCAAGGTCGAAATCAGAGACTAAATCCCTTAAATCATCCTGTTTCGCCTCGGACACGATCAGCTCTGAGGGGGCGAGCCGGGCCAGTTCGGGACCGAGCCGGGCCAGCGTCAGCGGCATGACGTGAAAGGCGCCTGTGGACATATCGACCCATGCCAGCGCATGCTGGTCGCGCACTTCGGCAAAGGCGGCAAGGTAGTTGTGACGCCGGGCTTCCAGCAAGGATTCCTCGGTCAGAGTGCCGGGGGTCACAAGCCGGACCACGTCACGTTTCACGATTGATTTATACCCGCGCTTCTTCGCTTCGGCGGGGCTTTCCATCTGTTCACAGACGGCGACGCGAAACCCTTTGCGGATCAGTGTCAGCAGGTACCCTTCGGCGGCATGCACCGGAACGCCGCACATCGGGATGTCGTCGCCGCCGTGCTTGCCACGTTTGGTCAACGCGATGTCCAGCGCCTCGGCTGCGGCAACGGCGTCGTCAAAGAACATTTCATAGAAATCGCCCATTCGGTAAAACAGCAGCGCCTCGGCATACTGTTCTTTCAGTTCAAGATATTGAACCATCATTGGCGTGATCTTGTCGTCGCTCACCAGCAATCCCCGTTCGATATGGGCTTGTGTACAAAACCCAAGACTAAGGTGAAAGGGCGGATGATGATGGACCCGCGACGACACTATGGTAGAAAGGCGAAAAATTCGAGCTGGAAAAATAGAGACTGTGCGCAATCAGGTGAACTTTGCCCAAGAGCCGGACCAGGTGTTCTTGAACCCGTGGCAGGATGACGGGGTCACCCTATTGTCTGAACCGGCGGAATTCTGGCACGCCATGTCGCCAGCCCTGATCGAAGGGTTCGGGGCCAGTGCCGATGCCGCGCTGAATGACAGGATCGACGGATACGTAGCACAAACGCGGCGCCACCGGAAACTGAAGAAACCGATCGTCTATGCCAGCGTGCCGGCGGTGCTGGAGGATGTCGGTTTTCGCAAATCGTACGTGATGGCGCAGGACCGAATAGTTTTGGGCGGCGCGCCGGGGGTACGGGCGTTGAACCGGTATCGCTGGATGAATGAGAAGGCGGAGTTTGACCCGCAAAAGCGTCTGACCGAATTTTTCGCCGCCGGTTTGCAGACCAACAGGGGCAAGCAACTGCGGGTCGGATCCGATGCTTTGGCCCCCGATATGGACTTTGCGATCACGTGCCGGAACACGTTCAACTATTACCACTTCATCACCGAATCCCTCAGCCAGCTGTGCGTCTTGGATGGGTTGAATTTTCAGGGCCGCATCTTCATCCATTTTCCCAACAATGAGCGGAAAATGCGCGATTTCACCAAAAGCTTTGTCGAGGTTTTGTTTCCTGAATACAAAGACAGGGTGATTTTTGAACGCGCGCCAAAGGATTACGACCGAGTTTTGACGGCCTTTGATCTGTT
>JBFGFW010000070.1:0-8832 GCA_041579395.1 Sulfitobacter sp. | reverse complement strand
TTGCCCGCGTCATCCTTGAAGAGCCGCAGTTTGGCGACCTTGGCGGCCAGGGCGGCTGCGGTATCTTCGGTATCGTCCGGCATGGCGCAGACGAAGATCAGCAAGCCTCGACCGATCTGGCCGACGGTCTGGCCATCAACGGTGACGGAGGCGTCTGCGACCCGTTGCAACAGTGCGCGCATGTCAGGATTTCCAGTCTATAATGTCGGAGGGGTCAGCACGTTCGGTGCGAAACCGGTTGATCGGTGCGTTTGCGTCAGCGTAGCCAAAGGAAATGGCGCAGAGTATCAAGCGGTCATCGGGGATATCTAGATGGGCCCGCACCATCGGCGCATAGGCCGCAATGGCGGCCTGGGCAATCGTGGCCACACCAAGCGCTGTCGCGGCAAGTGTAAACGCGGTCACGAACCCGCCGCTGTCCATGGCGCCATAGCCACCAAGTTCAGCCGGAGACGAGATGATCGCCACGTGCGGCGCGTCAAACAGGGCGTAGTTGCGCAGCATCTGGTCGCGACGCCCCTCGCGGTCGGCCTTGTCGATGCCCACCGCATCGTAAAGCTGAAACCCGCAGGTGCGCCGGCGGTCGTTGTAGACGCCCGAGTACCCCTTGGGCCAGTCGAGGTCTGGCTGCGGCGGCGTGCCCTTGGCAACTTCGGCTTGCAGGGCGGCGCGAAAGCGATCGGTGGCGGCCCCCTTGGTGATGCTGACCTGCCAGGGCTGCGCATTGCACCACGAGGGCACATGACGGGCGGCCTGTATGATCTGGAGGATCACATCATCCGGCACCGGATCGGGACGAAACGCGCGGCACGAGGTGCGGGCCTGAAGAATGGAATTCAGCGTGTCGATCCGGGTCATTGCGGCTGCGCCATGAAATAGCCGACAACGCCCGCGACGATCAGGCCCAGGATTACGGCGATGGTGATCTTGATGGTGGAATAGGGGCGTTCGCCCTGCACATTGCCGGTCCGGCCATTGACCACAAAGCGGTATGTCTTGCCTCGGTACTTATACGCCGCAAGCCAGACCGGCAGCAGAATATGCTTGAACGTCACATCGCTGACTATGGTCTGGATGTTGTGGATCCGCTGGCGGTCGCCGCCGATGTCAAAGCGCACGTCGCGTTCAATCATCCGGTCGATGATCTGGCGCGCCTCGATATAGCCGTCTTCAAGCGGGATGGCATAGGCCTCGGCGCGGAAGCCTGCCAGATATTCAGGTGTATAGGGTTCCAGCGCGGCAAGGTCCCAAGGCTCCAACGCGTCGGTGAACGTCTTGGGCAAGGATTTGGACGCCAGCACCAGCACATCGTCAAAAAAGCGCGCCACCCGGCCCGATGCCATGGTCCAGCGCACTTTTGGGACTTGCTGCTGGATGTGCTTGCCGTCGCGGACCACGGTCTGGGTAACGTAATAGACGGTACCGCGTTCGCCATTGTAGCTGGAGCGCGTATCGGCGTCGTACGTCCAGTAGGGCACATAGATCCCCTGCATCTGGCGGCCTTTGCGGGCATATTCCTGCAGGCCGTTCGGCGCAAACCACAGGCTGCCAAGCCAATTTGTCATCGCATTGCGGGCCACGGCCTCGGTCAGTGCAAAGGGCAGAACGCCGCGCGGTTTGATATGGCGGTTGATGCCGGTGTCCACCACCACGGGGGTCGCGCAGAACGGACATTCGGTGGCGTGTTTGCCTGGGTCAAATTCGACCTGCGCCGCGCAATTGGGGCAGGTGGTGACGCGGGTCACTTCCATTTCGGCATGGGGAAGCTGGCTGGCAATGGCGGTGCGGAAATCCAGTTCGGTTATGGGCTGATGCGTGCGTTTGCCCGAAATCGCTTCGGTGTTGCCGCAGTGATCGCACACCAGCAGGTATTGCTTCGGATCGAACCGCAGGTCAGAGCCGCAGGTGTCGCAGGGAAAACGGTGTTCATCGACAGGGCCGGGCGGCGGCGGCGGCGGTTCGTCAAAGGCGGGGCTGCGGGCCATGAAGGTGTCCTTTGGGAAGGGTCTGCCACGTCATAGCGCGTCAGATTGGGCGCGGCCAGAGAGTGTCTTACAAAAACCGGTGCAGCAGTTTCGGGGCCATGATCCGCAGGGCGTTGTCGCGCAGGGCAAGATGCCGCCAGATGTGAAAGGCGGCGTGTAGAGCCGCGACCAGCGCCAGACCGTAGAATTCGATGCTGTGGATCAGGCCGACCCAGCCGTTGGCGCGCGGCATGTCCAGCGGCACGGCAATCGGCACGATCCCCCCGGCCCAGAGTTGTACCGTTGATGTGATTCCAATCAACAGTCCGGTAAGGGCAACGCCGAAGATGCCCCAAATCAGCGTCTTATGCAGGATCGGGTGCAGCCAGCGCGCCCATCCGCGCAGCTTGGGGCCCGGACGGCTGTGCAATCCGCGGCGCAGATACAATGCCGTCCATAAGAGCGCTGCGCTGACGAAGATCAATCCCATGACCGAGTGAAACCGCACTGCACCCGGTCCGATGCGTGCGACATCGGCGGGCTGCACCAGCACGAACCACGCAAACATCGGTACCATCGACCAATGGATGATCTTCAGCAAGGTGCGACGGTTGGGTCGAAGAAGGGGAAGTGCTTTGAACATGGTGCATTCACGGTTAGGGCGCGGGTCAAGTTTCAGTCGTATTAAGGTGCTGCGCATTGATGCCCAGACAAGCAAAATCGATGTCCGCCTGTTGCGCCCTTCAGGAACACCGCTGTCGAACCGATTGAGTGACCAACAGCGGCGTGCGCGGCATTGCCGACCCTGCCTCTCCCAAGCCCCCTTAGATTGCGGGGGGTGGAGGCGGTGGCATCACGGTGAAAAGCTGGGCCAATTCGTCGACATCATCGGCCGTCTTCCAGCCGTCCTGACCCGGCGTCCAAACCAGCGTTGCGCGGGTCAACCCGCCGTCGGCTGCCATCCGCCCTAGGGCGGCTTTGGAAAACGGACCCTTGGTTTGACCGTTTTCGGCCAGATGCCAAACCTTTTCGGGTGCAGGGGGCGGTGGCGGCGTTTGGGCGGCAGCGGGGCGCGCGCCCCAAGGGCCCGCCTGCGCGGCGGCGGCCTGACCGATCTGCATGCCCAGACCCGCACCCAGACCGGTTTGCAACGCCGCACCGGCGGCCCCTTCGCGGCCAAGCGCTTCGGCGGCCTGAAACTGCGTGTACTGGTGCAGATCACCGATCATGCCCATCGACGACCGCTTGTCCAGCACCTCTTCCACGGCGGGGGGCAGGGACACGTTTTCGACGTAGAGTTCGGGGATGCTGAGGCCATATTCAGCGATGGTCGCCGCAATTTCGCCGCTAACCAGCTTGCCCAGTTCACGGGTATTGGCCGCCATATCAAGGATTGGAACGGTCGACCTTGCGATGCTGCGGGAAAATTCCTGAACGATGATGTTGCGGATCTGATAGCTGATCTCGTCCATGGTGAATTCGCCATCGGTGCCGACGATCTCGGTCAGGAAACGCGCGGGGTCCGACACTTTGACCGAATAGGTACCATAGGCGCGCAACCGGACGGGGCCAAATTCGGGGTCGCGTTTGATGATCGGGTTTTTGGTGCCCCATTTCAGATCGTTGAAACGCGTGGTGTTGACGAAATAAATCTCGGATTTGAAGGGACTTCTAAAGCCGTGATCCCAATGCTGCAGCGATGTCATGATCGGCATGTTGTTGGTCTCGAGCATGTAGAGACCGGGGGTAAAGACGTCGGCCAGCTGCCCTTCGTGGACAAACACCGCGGCCTGACCTTCGCGCACGGTCAGTTTGGCACCGTATTTGATCTCGTGGCCCTCTCGTTCGAACCGCCAAACCATGGTGTCGCGGGTATCATCGGTCCAATGAATGACGTCGATGAATTGGCCGGAAAGAAAATCGAGAATACCCATGAGTGTGGTCCTGTCGGGTGCGGGATGGCGGGCTAAAGCGGGCCGCCGGTCAGTTCGCGGGCGATGATGCGGGTGATTGGGGCGGCTTGCTCTGCGGTCATCCCCGGTTCAAGACGCGGATCATACAGCATTTGCAGCAGCTTTTCATCATGGCGGGTCAACAGCGCGAATTCATCGTCATCGTTAAAGATCGACGGGCGCGCGGTAGGGCTGTCATTGGCCAGCCCCATGCCTTGGGCCAGTTCTTCGTGGATGCACGACAGCCGCATCAGCGACGGGTTTTCGGCACGGATCACGGCAACGGCGGCTGTATAGGTGCTGGGATCAACACCCCCCGCATAGGCCGCCACGATGCAATAGGTGTCGCGCCGCATATCGCGCAACACAGCAAGACTGGCGGCTGTGACGCCCGGAATTCGCTGAGCGGCCTGCATCAAGGCCGTGGGCCGATCGTCTTCGCCGGCAATGATCACCATGAAATTAGGGGCACCGCCCACCGACACCGGATGCTTGGTCAGGTTCGCCAACCGGCTGGCATAGGCCTTGATCGCCGCGGTATCGACTTCGCGCTCGGATGGGGGGACGCCGTCGCCAAAGACGATGGCCATGCGCACGGGCCTTTCCCACCGGCGCAGCAGGGTCTTTTCGCCGCGCCCCGAAAAGTTGGCGTTATATTCGTTGTAAAATGCAATCTGTTCGAAATTGCTTGCCAGCATGTCGGCTGAATAGGGCGTGTCTGGCCCGCCCCCATCGCGGCGCAGCAGACCCTGACTAAGCTGGGCGCGCTGCACCTGATTGAAATAGCTGCGCAAGGCGGCGCTTTTCTCGGATGTGGGCTTAACTACGACAGGGGCCAGCACCGCAGCGGTAGCGGGCCGGGCAATTGGCTTTAGCGTGGGCTCGATCGGGGGGACAACCGTACAGGCGGCAACGACCGACAGTGTTGCCACCGCCAGCCTGAACCGCGTTCTGCGCAAAAGTCCGTGTCCCATACCAAGCGCCCGTGCGTTACCCGGCAGCCGCCGCTGATTTCGACGCGTTGGCCGACGCAAGCGTATCGCGCAGCTTGGCCTCCATCTCCTCAAGTTCTTTTTCAGCAGAGGCGCGGCGGGCTTTGCCGACGTCGGCGATCTGCAGTGATTCCTCGATCGTGCCGATCAGATCGGCATTGGCCTTCTTCACGGCTTCGATGTCGAACACGCCGCGCTCCATCTCGGTGCGGATGATCTTGTTGCTGTCGCGCAGGTTTTTGGCGTTCGAGGTCAGCAATTCGTTGGTCAGATCATTGGCATCGCGCACGGCAGCAGCGGCTTCGGCGCTGCGCTGAATCGTGACGGCCTGCGCCAGTTGGGTTTCCCAAAGCGGCACGGTGTTCACCAGGGTCGAATTGATCTTGGTCACCAGAGATTTGTCATTTTCCTGCACCAACCGGATCGACGGCAGTGACTGCATCGTCACCTGGCGGGTCAGTTTCAGATCATGCACCCGGCGTTCCAGATCGTCGCGGGCGGCGCGGATGTCACGCAGTTCTTGCGCAACCATGACCTGATCACTTTCGGCGGCGGCCTTGACGGTCTTTTCCTTGGCGGGGATGGTCTTGGCATCCAGATCAGCCAGCTTTGCCTCGCCCGCAGCAATGTAAAGCGCCAGTTCGTCATAGAACTGCAGCGTCTTTTCATAAAGCATGTCGAGCGATTTGATGTCTTTCAGCAGCGCGTGCTCGTGGGACAGCAGTTCGCCCGTCACCTGATCTATCTGGCCCTGAACCTTTTCAAACTTGGCGGTGAACTTGGCAAACGGCGCTGCACGCCCCAGCAGCCGTTCCCACCAGCTGCGTTCGCGGCGCACGTCCAGCTCGGACACCGAAAAGCCGCGAATGGTCGTGACGATGTTGCGCAGGCTGTCACCGGCAGGCCCGACATCCTTGTTGCGCACATCCTGCAACATGGCCTGGCTGATTTCCTGCAATTCCGCCTGTGCGGCGGATCCGAAACCGATGATGGATTGCGTGTCATCCATGTCGATCTCGGCCATCCGGCGTTTGATCTCTGCCGAAAGCGGGCCGTCAGCCTGGTCAAGCGACACGATGGCGTCGGCAGGCTTGATCTCCGGCAGGACCAGCGCGTTGACTTCCTCGACCAAAGCCACAGCTTGGGTCGCTTTTGCGCGAACGATATCAGACATGGTTCATCAATTCCTATTTTTTGGTAAAGGCTGACGTCACTCCGGACGCACGCCTTCTCGGGAAAGCCGCTCGCGCAGCACATCAATTTCGATGGTCAAATCGGTCTTGTCTTCCAATAGCGATTTTTGCGTCCGCGCGGCAAAGTTTTTGTCCAGATCATCCAGAAGCGCCAGATAATCATCGCGGGCCTGCGGGTCTTTGGAGGTGGCGAATATGTCTGCAAACTTGATCGTCGCGTCGCGCGCACCCTGCAGATAGACCGACAGATATTTGCGCGCGCCGGTCAGATCGCGCGGGTCGTCTTCAACAGTGCGGATCAAGGTGCGGGCGGTGGCCTGGAACTGTGTCAGCCGATCCTGCGATTTACGATCACCGGCACGCAGGATGGCGGATGTCATCGCGGTGAGGTGCTTTTCCGCCTCGACCACCACACGGGCCACGCGGTCTTTTTGGAAACTGTCCACACCGTCCATCCCCTTTGCGGTCAGCGGGTCGATCCCGAAGGCCGACACATGCAAACCAAGGGCGGCCAGCCCGTAAAGCAACGGTGCCAGCAGGCCCGGTTCGTTCTTGTAGGCCGCAACCGCGACGCCCAAGCCGGTCAGGGCACTGGCGATTATCTTGCGGGGCAGGGCGGGGCGTTGGGAAACCTTGCGCGCGTGATAGGCGGTTTCGGCCTGCAGGCCTTCGCGCAGCATCCAGGCGGCACCGCCCAGAATCGCGGCTGCGATCAGACCCAGAATCAGCCCCTGCGCACCGTCGTTGAGTGACATGAACACCAACACCACGGCGGGAATGAACAGCAGATTGGCGCGCCCGCCAACAGGATCGACTTCGACCCGATGCCTAGGGCCCGTAACGGTGTCATCCGAATCCCTGCTGTATTTTCCGCCGTACCGCTTGGCCATCGTCAAAGCCCCCCAAGCCAACCGGTCGCGACGCCAAAAAGCAGCACGATCAGCGCGACATAGGTGATCTTTTGAAACGGTGTCGGTATCATCTCGCCCTCATGGATCTGGCCGTAGAAAGGCACCAGTATTTTTTGGCCCACCTTCAGAGTACGCAAAACGATTGTCATCAAAATGACAACAATGGCAATCAGCAGCGCCAATAAGGCGAAAAACAACAGCAATCGGCCCATTTCATCATCCCCTTCAACCACATATAGGCGCTATGACCGCGTGTCGCTAGGGACCTTGACGGAACGATTGCCGCGCTTCCGCGAAAAAATGCCGCGATGTCAGGGCTTGCGGGTGGTTTTGACGCGGGTCCCGAATTTGCGCGGGGCAGGGCCATCGGACGCCGGGCGCGGTGCCTTGGACTTGCCATAGCCGGGTTTGGGTTTGCCGGGAATTGTCTTGCCGGTGGCGGTCTTTTCGCCGGGCACCTTGGGCAGACCGGGGCGGCCGGGGCCGGGGGCACCGGGTTTGCGCGGGGCCCGCTTCATATGGCTGGGCTTTTTCTTTTGCGCCGTGCCGCTGTCGTCCGCCAGTTCGATGCCAAGCTGATCGCGCACGACCTTACGTTTCAGCTCCTCGACCTCGCCGGGTTTTAGCTCACCCAGCTGAAACGGGCCATAGCTGGTGCGAATCAGCCGGTTGACCGACAGATGTACCGCCTCCATCGCGCGGCGGATTTCGCGGTTCTTCCCCTCGCGTAGGCCCACGGTCAGCCAGGCATTTGCACCCTGTTGGCGGTCCAGCGTCACGGTCATGGGTTGGAATTGTTCGCCATCCACGGTGATGCCCCGCCGCAGCGGCTCAAGCGCTTCGTCCGAGGGGCGGCCATTGACACGCACCCGGTAGCGGCGCAGCCAGCCGTTCGACGGCAGTTCCAGCTTGCGCTTGACCTCACCATCATTGGTCAGCAGCAGCAGCCCTTCGGAGTTCAGGTCAAGCCGTCCGACGCTCATCACACGCGGCATGTCCTCGGGCAGGTCATCAAAGATCGTGCCGCGCCCCTTTTCGTCGCGGTGCGTTGTCACGATGCCGGTGGGCTTGTGATACAGCCACATGCGCGGCGGTTCGGGATCGCCCACAGGCTTGCCGTCGACGGTGATCTTGTCGGACGCGGTGACGTTCAGCGCGGGCGAATCGATCTGAAGACCGTTGACCCGCACCCGGCCCGCTTCGATCATGCGTTCGGCTTCGCGGCGACTGGCAATGCCAGCGCGCGCCAGAACCTTGGCGATGCGGTCACCCGGCGGTGTACCGGCGTTCGGGACGGAGGAGGGGGTATCTGCGCTCATGCCTCAGCGCTTACCTTGTTTCAGGCGCTTGCGAAAGGGCGGCGTTTGCAGGCAAGTAGGCGCATGGTTTTCCGATCCCACATGCACGCCGCACTGGCGCAGGCGCGCGCCGCAGCCGACCGGGGCGAGGTGCCCGTCGGTGCCGTGATCGTATCGCCCGACGGGCAGATCGTGGCGCAGGCTGGCAACCGCACCCGCGAATTGAACGATCCCACTGCCCACGCCGAGGTGCTGGCGATCCGTGCGGCCTGCGCTCTGGTGGGATCCGAACGGTTGGGCGGTCATGCATTGTACGTCACCCTGGAACCTTGCGCGATGTGTGCAGGGGCCATCGCGGCGGCGCGGCTGGACCGGCTGTATTATGCGGCATCCGATCCAAAGTCGGGCGGTGTGGCACATGGTGCGCGGGTGTTTGCGCACCCCCAGTGCCACCACCGGCCCGATGTTTATGACGGGATCGGCAGTGCCGAGGCCGAAGCGTTGCTGAAGAATTTCTTCATT
>JBFGFW010000069.1:0-8844 GCA_041579395.1 Sulfitobacter sp. | reverse complement strand
GTTGGGCGGCGTGCAATTGCTGTTCATGGGCGGACTTGCGGCGCGAATGAATTATCTGCAGGTCGATCAGGCGGACCAATTTCGCCTGCTGGCCGAAGAGAACCGTATCAACATCCGCCTTATCCCGCCTGCACGCGGTGAAATCTTCGACCGCAACGGCGTGCGGCTGGCGCAGAACGTACCGTCCTATCGGATCGTGCTGGTGCGCGAGGATGCCGATGACGTGGATGCCGTCATGGCCCGGCTGGCACAGGTGATCGAACTGGACCCCGAAGTGCGCGCCCGCGCCATGGCCGAAATCAAGCGGTCGGCCCCGTTCTTGCCGGTGGCAGTTGCCGATGATGTCAGCTGGGAAGACGTCAGCCGGGTTTCCGTGAACGCGCCTGCCCTGCCCGGCGTCAGCCCCGAGGTGGGCCTGACGCGGGTCTATCCCAGGGGGTCGGATTTTGCGCATATCGTTGGCCGGGTGGGCCGCGTCAGTCAGGCCGATCTGGACGCTTTGGAAGATCCCGATGCCGTGCTGCGCATTCCCCGTTTCCAGATTGGCAAGATCAACGTCGAAGCCCGCGAAGAAGGGTTGCTGCGCGGCGTTGCGGGCACCAAACAAGTCGAAGTCAACGCCACGGGCCGGGTGATGCGTGAACTGGCTCGGCGCGAGGGCCAGTCCGGGGCAGACATCCAGCTGACCGTCGATTCCAACCTGCAAAATTACGTCATGGCCCGTGTCGGCGGCGAAAGCGCTGCGGTGGTGATCATTGATTGCGAAAACGGTGATCTTGTCGCCAACGCGTCCTCTCCCAGCTATGATCCCAATCTGTTCATCGGTGGCATTTCGTCGGCACAATACAATCCGTTGCTGCAATCAAAATTCCGCCCCTTGGTAAACAAAACCGTTCAAGGCACCTATCCGCCCGGATCAACTTTCAAGATGATGGTGGCGATGGCCGCGCTGGAAGAAGGCCTGATCGGCCCGAATGAGACCGTGTACTGCCCCGGTCACCTTGAGGTTGGCGGCCGTCGGTTCCACTGCTGGAAGCGTGCGGGCCATGGCTGGATCGACCTTGAGAATTCTTTGAAACAATCCTGCGACGTCTATTACTATGATCTGGCTCTCAAGGTCGGGATCGAAAAGATATCGGCAATGTCAAACCGCTTTGGGTTGGGCATCAAGCATGATCTGCCGCTTTCCTCGGTCGCTGCCGGGCTTGCCCCTACGAAAGAGTGGAAGCAAAGCGCGCGCGGTGCCAATTGGGTGATCGGCGACACGGTCAACGCATCCATCGGACAGGGCTTTACGCTCAGCTCGCCGTTGCAACTGGCCCTGATGGCGTCGCGGATTGCGACCAACCGATCGGTCACGCCACGTCTGATCAAATCCATCGACGGGATCGAACAGCCCTCGGGGGCGGGCGACCCGTTGGGCATGAACGAAAACAACCTGCGCATGGTGCGCAAAGGCATGCAGGTGGTGGTCAACGACCGGCGCGGCACGGCCTATCGGTCGCGCATCATTGCAGATGACATGCGCATGGCGGGCAAGACCGGCACCAGTCAGGTGCGCAACATCACCGCCGCCGAACGCGCGCGCGGGGTCAGTCGTAACGAAGACCTGCCTTGGGAGCGCCGCGATCATGCGCTGTTCGTGGCCTTCGCCCCCTATGACAAGCCCCGCTATGCGCTCTCCGTTCTGGTCGAACATGGCGGCGGCGGGTCGGCAGCGGCTGCACCGATTGCCCGCGACGTGATGCTGCAAGCGCTTTACGGAGGCGAACCCCCGCTCGAAGCCTATCCCACAGCGGATCGTGACCGCATTGCCGAACAGCAAAAAGCCCTGCGCGAGGTTCAACCTCAGGCCGCGATCAAAGGGAAAGGTCAGGCATGAGCTATCTTGAACATACGGTCAAATCCGTCCCGACCGGGCTGCGAAAAATCCTGCACCTGAACTGGCCGCTTGCGATCCTGCTGGCGACGGTATCGGGGGTCGGGTTTCTGATGCTCTATTCCGTGGCCGGGGGGACGTTCATGCCGTGGGCAGAGCCGCAGATGAAACGCTTTGCTCTTGGCATGGCGGTAATGATTGCCGTCGGTCTGGTGCCGATCTGGCTTTGGCGCAATCTGGCGGGGGTGGCCTATTTCGGCACATTTGTCCTGTTGGTGGTGGTCGAGTTCTTCGGCTCCGTCGGGATGGGTGCACAACGCTGGATCGATCTGGGCTTTTTCCGGCTGCAACCCTCCGAGTTGATGAAAATCACGTTGGTGATGTTGCTGGCCGCCTATTACGACTGGTTGCCGGCCAAGAAAACATCGCGACCGCTTTGGGTGCTGATTCCCGTGGTGCTGATCATCGCCCCGACGTTCTTGGTGCTCAAACAGCCTGATCTCGGCACCGCGATCCTGCTGATGGCGGCGGGCGGCGGGTTGATGTTTCTGGCAGGGGTCCATTGGGCCTATTTCGCCGTTGTCACCACCGCCGCAATGGGGCTGGTCACAGCGGTGTTTCAATCGCGCGGCACGCCGTGGCAACTGTTAAAGGACTATCAGTTTCGACGGATTGATACTTTTATCGACCCCAGCACCGACCCGCTTGGTGCAGGCTATCACATCACTCAGTCCAAAATCGCGCTTGGATCAGGGGGATGGACCGGGCGCGGCTTCATGCAAGGTACCCAGTCTCGGCTAAATTTCCTGCCCGAGAAACATACCGATTTTATTTTCACGACCTTGGCAGAAGAATTTGGCTTTGTCGGTGGCGTGTCGCTGCTGGGGCTTTATGCGCTGATCATCGTGTTCTGCATTGCCGCCGCGATGATCAACAAGGATCGGTTCTCGTCGCTGCTGACCTTGGGCATTGCGCTGAACTTCTTTCTGTTTTTCGCGGTTAACATGTCGATGGTGATGGGGCTTGCCCCCGTCGTCGGTGTCCCGCTGCCACTGGTCAGCTATGGCGGATCTGCAATGCTCGTGCTGCTGCTGGCCTTTGGTCTGGTGCAATCGGCCCACGTGCACCGGCCAAGGTAGGATCCCCCATGCCACTGAACATCCTGTTTGCCGCCCGCCCCGAACGCTGGTCCGTTTACGAACAGCCCCTGCGCGATGCGCTGCGCCGCGCAGGCATCACAGCGCATCTCGCGACGGATATCCCCCCGGCTGATGTGGATTATATCGTCTACGCCCCCAACAGCGATCTTCAGGACTTTACGCCCTACGCGCGCGCAAAAGGGGTGCTGAACCTCTGGGCCGGAGTTGAGATGATCACCGGCAACACAACACTGCGCATCCCGCTGGCGCGCATGGTCGATCCCGGACTGACCCAAGGCATGGTTGAATGGGTGACAGGCCATGTCATGCGGTATCACCTTGGACTGGACGCCGATATTCTGAATGCGGGCGGCACGTGGGTACCACGCACGCCCCCACTGGCGCAGGACCGCAAGATCACCATCCTGGGACTGGGGGCACTGGGAACATCTGTGGCGAAAACCCTGTCCTCGCTGCATTTTGACGTCACAGGATGGTCGCGCAGCGCCAAGAGCGTGCCGGACATTAGGTGCCTGAATGGTGACGATGGGCTTGCCTCCGCCCTTGAAGGCGCGGAAATAGTCGTGCTCCTGCTGCCCGATACCCCGGCAACCGAGAACATCCTGAACGCAGCGACACTGGCGCAGATGCCCCAAGGGGCCATGATCCTCAATCCGGGTCGCGGGGCGCTGATCGATGACGATGCATTGCTGGCGGCACTTGATAGCGGGCAGATTGCGCACGCTACGCTGGATGTATTCCGGATCGAGCCCCTGCCCGCCCAGCACCCGTTCTGGGCGCACCCATGTGTGACGGTCACACCGCATATTGCCGCCGAAACCCGTGCCGGTAGTGCGGCCCAGGTGATCGTCGAAAACGTCCGGCGCGGCGAAGCGGGCGAAGATTTCCTGCATCTGGTCGACCGCAAACTGGGCTACTGAGCCACCCGGCCCATTCTGCGGAATTTGAGTTTAGTTGGCAAAATGAAGAAGGGCCAGCGTGCGTCCCAACTTCATTTTGCCCTTAAACTCTCGCCGAAGGCACAGAAGTTCTTTGGCTCTATGCCGCCTTCAGTCCCCGCCCTTTCAGCAATGCGTCGACCCCCGGCAGCCGCCCGCGGAACGCCTTGTAAAGGTCTGCCGGATCCTGGCTGCCGCCAGTTGACAGAATATGCGTTTCCAACGCTCTGGCCCGCTCGGGGTCAAAAGCCCCCCCAGCTTCCTCAAAGGCCTCGAAGGCATCGGCGTCCATCACTTCTGACCACATGTAACTATAGTAGCCACTGGAATACCCATCCCCCGAAAAGACATGCGCAAACTGCGGGGTGGCGTGCCGCATGGTGATTGCACCCGGCATTCCCAATGCGGCCAGCACCGACGCCTGTTTTTCCATCGGATCGACAGGTGCCGTTCCGTTATGAAACTCCAAATCCACCAACGCCGAAGCGACATACTCAACCGTGGAAAATCCCATGTCGAAATTGGCCGCCCCCAGCACTTTCTCCAGCATCTCTTGCGGCATCGACGCGCCTGTCTTGGCATGGGTGGCAAATTCACTCAGCACCTCTGGCACCTCTAGCCAATGCTCGAACAACTGGCTGGGCAATTCCACAAAGTCACGCGCGACTGACGTGCCGCTGACGGATTCATAGGTCACGTCCGACAGCATCTGGTGCAGTGCATGGCCGAACTCATGAAACAGGGTCCGGGCGTCATCATAGGACAACAGCGCCGGCGATCCCTTGGCGAAGTTGCACACATTGATCACGATGGGCGATTGCCGCGCGGGGAATTTGGCCTGCGCCCGCATTGCCGAACACCACGCCCCTGACCGCTTTGATCCCCGCGCAAAATAATCGCCGATGAACACCGCCACGTGCGACCCGTTGCGGGTCACTTCCCATGCGCGGCAATCGGGATGGTAAAGCGCCACATCAAGCGGTGCAAATTCGAGAGCGAAAAGGCGGGTGGCGCAGGCAAAGGCCGCGTCGATCATCCGGTCCAACTGAAAATACGGTTTCAACGCGGCTTCGTCCAGATCATGTTCCGCCATCCGCCGCTTTTCTGCGTAATAGCGCCAGTCCCACGGGGCCAAATCGCCGTTTACCCCGTCGGCGTGCATCATCTCGGTCAACACAGCCGCATCTGCTTCCGCTTGCGCCTTTGCAGGCACCCAGACATCCATCAGCAACTGACGAACGGCTTCGGGCGTTTTGGCCATTTCGGTTTCCAGCTTGAAAGCCGCGAAATCCTGGTAGCCCAACAGCTTCGCACGCTCTTCGCGCAAGATGAGCGTTTCAGCGGCGATGGCACGGTTGTCGGTATCACCACTGTTGGCACCGCGTGCCTGCCAGGCCAGAAACGCCTTTTCGCGCAGATCGCGGCGCGGCGAGAATTGCAGAAACGGCACGATCAAGGACCGTGACAAGGTGATCACCGGGCCCCCCGCGTCTTTTTCAGCACCTGCACTGCGCGCCGCGTCAACGACGAAATCCGGCAGCCCCTTCAGGTCAGCTTCTTCCAGCGGCATGAACCAGGACCGCTCGTCCGCCAACAGGTTTTGGGTGAAGTTGGTGCCCAAAACCGCCAGTCGCCCTTTGATGTCTTTCATGCGGGCATCCTCTGCCCCTTCCAGCGCCGCACCGGACCGGACAAAGCCGCGGTGGGTCAGCATCAACACGCGCGCCTGTTCATCGGACAGATCAAGGCTGTCGCGGTTCTCCCAGATATCTGCCACGCGGGCGAACAGCGCTTTGTTGCTCGAAATCTCAGAGAAATGCGCCGCCAGCATCGGCGAGAATTTGCGCTGCAGCTCTTCGCGTTCCGGGTTGCTGTCTGCACCTGCGACGGTGAAAAACACGCCCAGTACCCGGTCCAACTGGCTGCCTGCAGCCTCCAGCGCCTCGATCGTGTTGGCAAAGCTCGGGTCCTCTGCGCTGGTCGCAATCGTGTCTATTTCGGCACGGTGGGATTGCAGCGCCGCGTCCAGCGCCGGTTCAAAATCGTCATCGGAAATCGTGTCAAACGGGGCAAGCGCAAAGGGCGTATCCCAGTCCTGTAGCAACGGGTTTGTCATCATGGTCTCCTTTGCGGTGGAAGGTAGGTGCCCGGCCAGGGGGTTGCAATCGTCTGCGCAAAATCTCAGACCTATGGGACACTTAGTTTGGAGATCAGCAATGACAAAGCGAAACACCTTTCAGGGTGACATGACCAAGGCGATCCATGCAGGCGAAGGGCCCGATGCGACAACCGGTGCCTCCGCCCCGCCCATTCACATGTCGTCGGCTTTTGTCAGTGAAAGCGTGTCGGGCTTTTCGGCGCATGATCTGACCGACGAATCCCCCTATGCCTATGCGCGGTGGGGCAACCCTTCGGTGCACATGCTGGAACGGAAGATCGCCGCGATGCAGGGCACCGAGGATTGCCTGTGCACCGCGTCGGGGATGGCTGCCGCCGCCGCGATCATGCTGACGTTCCTCAGCAAGGGTGATCATCTGGTCATCTCTGACGTGTCCTATGCGGGCGTGGCCGAATTGGCCCGCGATACCCTGCCCCGCTACGGGATCGACGTGACCCCGGTGGATATGTCCGACCTTGATGCCGTGGGTGCCGCGATGCAGCCTAACACCAGGCTGGTGCATGTTGAAAGCCCGGTGAACCCGATCATGCGGCTGTCTGATGTGGGGGCCATCGCCAAGATCGCCCACGCGGGCGGCGCGCTGCTGTCATGCGATGCGACGTTTGCGTCACCTTTGGGGATGGACACCGAAGCGCTTGGCGTGGATCTGGCGATGCATTCGATCACCAAATACATCGGCGGTCACGGCGATGCCGTCGGCGGTGCCGTTGCGGGTCGTACCGATCTGATCCGTCAGATGCGGCTTGAGGCGTCCATCCACCACGGCGGAATTCTGTCGCCGTTCAATGCCTGGCTGATCGCGCGCGGCGCATCGACATTGCCACTGCGTATGCGCGCGCATCAAAGCGGTGCATTAGCTGTCGCACAATGGCTCGAAGCACAGCCAAGCGTGAGCAACGTCATGTACCCCGGCCTGCCGTCTCATCCTCAGCACGCGCTGGCCAAGCAGCAGATGAAGAATTTCTCGGGGATGCTATCGTTTCAGGTCGGCTCTGTCGCCATGGCTGAAAAGATGGCGCAGGATATGATCGACAAATTCAAAGTCGTCCACTACGCCGTGTCGCTAGGCCACCACCGGAGCCTGATGTTCTGGATGGAAACCGAAGGGTTGATGAACACATCCTTCCGGCTGTCCGGCAAGGCCAAGGACAGCTATCGCGCGTTTGCAGGCGACGGCATATTCCGGATGTCCGTTGGCCTGGAAGATCCCGAAGATATCATCGCCGATCTGGCGCAGGTTCTGTAAATCACCGGCGGGCGACAGGTGTCAGATCATTTCGAACCCGCCAAAGATCATCCGTTTGCCATCGATGGGCATGTCCTGCATCTGACCGGCCATCGCGGGATCGGCCATTGCGGCCTGCATGCCTGCATCGGATGTCGCCTTGTCCGGCCAGGTGATCCACGAAAACACGACCGTTTCATCGTCCTTGCATTTCACCGCCATGGGAAACGACGTCAGCTTGCCCTCGGGCACGTCCGTCCCCCAGCAATCGACGACTTCAAGCGCGCCGTGCCGACGAAAGACAGGTGCCGAGCTGCGCGCCATCTGTATGAATTTGTCTTTTTCGGCGTTGGGGACCGAACAAACCATTCCTGTCACATATGTCATGTCATTTCTCCCGATTCCTGGGGGGAATGATAGCATAATTCACAGGTGCCGACCCCATGGCAAACAAGGGCGCAGCGGATCTGCGCCCTTCACAATGTGCTGATGTCGGCAGGCCCTAGGGGCGCACGTAGGCAAAACCTTGTTCTTGCAGTTCGATCAAACGCACCACGCCGGATGGCACGACAGTCGCCTCTGACACCAGAACCACATCTTTGCCGGTCTTCTTCTTCATCCCGTCCATGGTGTTGGCGCAGGCGGCAAAGGTGATGTTGTCCATCTCAAGCGACATGGTCGAAATGCGCTGCTCGACCGGGCTTTTGCCAGCGATCAACATGGAAAGACCCGGGCCATAGGCGACCATCTCGATGATGACCTCGTCCCCTTGGCTTTCGTAATAGCTGGCCACGTTTGCGGCATTGTTCAGTGCCATGTTGATGACCTGCGGGTCGCTTTGGTCGACATGGATGGCGACCTTGTGGGTCACCCCTTCGGCCAGAGCTGCAAACGGGGCCAGTGCCACTGCTGCGGCCAATGCGAATCGTTTCATAAGGTGCTCCTGTTGTTTGGATACGCGATCCTAGCGTCTTTCGGCGGCGCGGTGTGCGGTTTTACGCCTCGCCGCAGATCGGACAATCAGCCCTAGGTGCCACGCCGATCATCCGGTTCTCGCCATAAAGGGCGTCATACATCAACATCTGTCCCCGCAAGGGGGCCCCGGCCCCGGTGATCAGCTTGATTGCTTCAACGGCCATCATTGCCCCGATCACCCCCGGCAAGGGGCCGATGACGCCTGCCTGGGCGCAGGACGGGGCCAGATGCGCTGCGGGGGCCTGGGGGAAAATACATTGGTAACAGGGTGCGCCTTGGGCGGGGTCGAACACGCTCAGCTGCCCCTCCCATTGGCTCAGCGCGCCCGAGATCAACGGCACCCCGGCCATGACACAGGCCTTGTTCACCAGATAGCGGGTTTCGAAATTATCCGTCCCATCCAGAATGAGGTCGATATTCTGAATCAGACTTTCTATGGTCGAGGCATTGACATCTACCACCCTCGGTTCCAACCGAACCCCACTGTT
>JBFGFW010000068.1:0-8844 GCA_041579395.1 Sulfitobacter sp. | reverse complement strand
GTGTAGGGCAGCAGCGTGCAGGCCAGCACTGCGGGCTTTTCAGCGCCCTTGCGTTTGACGACCATCCGCGAGCTGGCGCACATGACCGCGTCAGGCGACTTGTTTAGGATATCCCAGCAAGACGTTGTAATCTCTGGCACTTCGACAGTTTCGTCCATCTCGGGGAACAGCACGGTCATGCCTGGATTCTGTGCATCAATGTCAAAGCCGTGCTGGTCGAAAAACGCCGCATATCCGGCACGGCTGTCCGCGTCGCTGTCGCCGAACACCGACCGGCCCGCTATCGCCATGCGAATGCCGTGGTCACGCAGCCATTTCATCCCCGTCAGCGTCTTTTCAAACGCGCCCGCGCCGCGTTCGGCATCATGCAGGTCGGCGCGATAGTGGTCCACGGAAATACGCAAGGTCAATTTGTCGGGATAGGTCGCGTTCAACCTTTCAAGTCCTGCAAGCATAGATTTGCGCATCATCGGACGCATCGCATTGGTCAGGATCAGCACCTCATAGCCTGCCGCAAGTGCGGCCTCGGTGATGTCGATCATCTGCGGGTTCATGAACGGTTCACCGCCGGTAAAGGCGATTTCGGTCACCGGCCAGCCGCGGTCTGTGATCTGGTTCAGGTAATCGCGCACCTCGTCCGTCGAAATATACACCAAGGCATCATTGGTCGGGCTCGAGGCGATATAGCAATTGACACATTCGATGTTGCACAAAGTGCCGGTGTTGAACCAAAGTGTCTGCGGGTTGGTCAGGCTGACCGTGGCCCGTTCTTCGCCCTTTGCCGTTACAAAGCGATCCTGAAACTTACCTATGTTGGCGTCGACCACGTCTTTCATGAAGTTTGTAACCTTCGATAACTTGTGCGATTTTCCTTTCTTTATGGGAATGTTTTGACCAAGAAAAGTCCAGGTGTCCTCAAGCACAGACTTGTGAAGCACTGAATTATAGCTATGTTTGCGCTAACATTGCGATCCGAGAACGGCTGTTTCAGCCACGCCAGACAACATCCGCCGCCGCGACAAGGAGCATTATAATGGTATCACGCGTTATTCCGGTCGACCCGTTCGACCTGGTGATCTTTGGTGGCACTGGCGATTTGGCCCGACGCAAGATTTTGCCCGGACTGTTTCGGCGCTTTTGTGCAGGTCAGATGCCCGACACGGCGCGCATCATTGGTGCGGCACGCACTGATATGGACAAGGGCGGGTACGGTCAGATGATCGCCGATGCCATTGCCGAATTCAACGCGGATTTCGACCATACGCCGGATCAGCTTACTGCGTTTTTACAGCGTCTGGATTATGTCGTCATCGACGCCAAGGGGCAGGATGGCTGGGCTGAACTGCAAAAGTTGATGGCCGGGACCGACCGGGTCGAAGCGTATTATTTCTCGGTCTCGCCCGCGCTTTTTGGCGATCTGGCCGAGCGGTTGCAGCAGTGGGGCATGGCGGACGAAAACTGCCGCATCGTGGTGGAAAAGCCGTTTGGCCGCGACTTGAAGACCGCAAAGGCGCTGAACGCGACCTTGGCCAAGTACTTCAACGAAGGCCAGATTTACCGGATCGATCACTATCTGGGCAAGGAAACCGTGCAAAACCTGATGGCGGTGCGCTTTGGCAACATGCTGTTTGAACCGCTGTGGAACAGCCAATATGTCGATCACATCCAGATCACCGTGGCCGAAACCGTGGGCGTCGGGGGCAGGGGTGACTATTACGATAAATCCGGTGCGATGCGCGACATGGTGCAAAACCACCTGATGCAATTGCTGTGCCTGATCGCGATGGAACCGCCCGCGCGGTTCGACCCAGACGCGGTGCGCGACGAAAAACTGAAAGTCATCCGCGCGCTGGACCCGGTCTTGCCGCATCACATCTCGCGCGGTCAGTATCAGGCCGAACCCTGCAATGAAACCGAACACCCCGGCTATCGCACGGCCGTGGGGGATGCGCGCTCGCGCACAGAAAGCTTTGTCGCGCTGAAGACCCATATCAGCAACTGGCGGTGGGCTGGTACCCCGTTCTACATGCGCACCGGCAAACGCATGGCCGCGCGGTCGTCCGAGATTACCGTGGTGTTCAAGGAAACGCCGCATTCGATCTTTGGGGAAGAAGCCGGACGGCACCGCAATGTGCTTTCAATCCGGCTGCAACCCAACGAAGGCATCACCCTTGGCGTGACAATCAAAGAGCCGGGTCCGGGCGGCATGCGCCTGATCGATGTGCCGCTGTACATGACCTTTGCCGATGCGTTGGGGCCGGAAGGGGCTGAACAGGTCGACGCCTATGAACGGCTGATCATGGATGTGATCCGTGGCAACCAGACCCTGTTCATGCGCGGTGACGAGGTAGAGGCAGCCTGGGCCTGGACCGATCCCATCATCGAGGGCTGGGAGGCGCGCAACGACGTGCCCAAACCCTATGACAGCGGCTCTGACGGGCCTACCGACGCAATTGAATTGATGCGCCGTGATCAACGGCAATGGCGGGGGCTATCCACATGAATCTTATCGAATATCCAGACCGCGAGGTCCTGGCGCTCGATCTGGCCAACGCCATCGCCGGTGAATTGAAAAACGCGCTTCTGACCCATGAGCGTGTCAGCCTTGCCGTGCCAGGCGGCACCACGCCCGGCCCAATTTTCGACAGTTTGAGTGCCGCGCGATTGGACTGGGACCGCGTCGATGTGATGCTGAGCGATGAACGCTGGGTATCGCCCGATCACGACCTGTCGAACGCGCGTCTGTTGCGGCAGCGCCTGTTGGTGGGGCCTGCCGCCAAGGCGCAATTCACCCCGTTTTTCATCGACGGGCTGACAGCAGCCGAAGCGTCAGAGCAGTTGTCGGATCGGATCGCTGCACATCTGCCTTTGTCGGTGCTGGTGCTGGGGATGGGCGCGGACATGCACACTGCGTCGCTTTTCCCCGGGGCGCATGGCCTGCAGGAAGCCATGGCCGACAACGCGCCCGCACTTTGTCCCATCCTTGTGCCCGGTCACCACATTGCCCGGATCACCCTGGCACGGCGTGTTCTCGACGGGGCAATGTCCAAGCATCTGGTGATCTATGGCGATGAGAAGCGTGCGGCGGTGGAAAAGGCGATGGATTTACCCCCGCTAGAGGCCCCCATCGGCGCAGTACTCGAGGAGGCGACGGTTCATTGGGCAGCGTGACACAGTTTGACGGCCTGACCCGCAGGCACGAGACGATCAGGGATCGACCCATCGTGTCATTATTTGACGATGACACCCGTGCGGCGACTTTCAGCGTGCAAACCGGCGATATGCTGCTGGATTTCTCGAAAACTAATCTTGACCGCGCCACGATGGATGACCTGCTGGCGCTGATCGACGGTGCGGATGTGGCCGGCCGCCGCGACGCGATGTTTGATGGGGCCAAGATCAACGAGACCGAAAACCGTGCCGTTCTGCACACCGCACTGCGCAACCTTGACGGCGGTGCGGTCCTTGTGGACGGCAAGGATGTCATGCCCGGCATTCACGAAACTTTGGCGCGGATGCGCAGTTTTGCAGACAAGATCCGCACCAGCGACATCACCGACGTGGTCAACATCGGCATCGGTGGCTCCGATCTGGGGCCCGCGATGGTCGTGCAGGCACTGTCGCCTTACCATGACGGGCCGCGCTGCCATTTCGTCTCGAACGTGGACGGCGCGCACATCTCGGACACGCTGCGCGGGCTCGATGCCAAAACAACACTGGTGATTGTCGCGTCAAAGACCTTCACCACGATTGAAACGATGACCAATGCGCGCACCGCGCGGGCCTGGATGACGCAAGGGGGCGGCGATCCCGCGCGCCAGTTTGCCGCCCTCAGCACCGCGCAGGATAAGACAGATGCCTTTGGCATCGACGCGGCGCAGGTCTTTGGTTTTGCGGATTGGGTCGGCGGGCGCTATTCCGTCTGGGGCCCGATTGGCCTGTCACTGATGATCGCAATCGGCCCGCGGGCTTTCGATGCATTTCTGCGCGGTGCGCAATCAATGGACCGGCATTTCTGCGCGGCCGCACCGCATGAAAACATGCCGATGCTGCTGGCGCTGGTGGGCATCTGGCACAATCAGATCTGCGGCTATGCCACCCGTGCCGTGTTACCCTATGATCAGCGGTTGGGGCAATTGCCGGCATACCTGCAACAGCTTGAAATGGAATCGAACGGCAAATCGACCCGGATGGACGGTACCACGGTACCTTACGACACGGGGCCTGTGGTCTGGGGCGCGCCCGGCACCAATGGCCAGCATGCATTCTACCAGCTGATCCATCAGGGCACCCGCGTCATTCCCTGCGAATTCATGATCGCCGCCAATGGCCACGAACCTGACCTTGCCCATCACCATAAATTGCTGATCGCCAATTGCCTTGCCCAGTCAGAGGCGCTGATGCGTGGCCGGTCCCTTCAGGAAGCATCCAGGATGATGGCCGCCAAAGGGTTTGCAGGCAGCGAGCTGGACCGTCAGGCCCGCCATCGGGTATTCCCCGGCAACCGCCCTTCGACAACGCTCAGCTATCCGCTGCTTGATCCATTCACGCTGGGACAGATCATAGCGCTGTACGAACATCGCGTCTTCGTCGAAGGGGTGATCCTTGGCATCAACTCGTTTGATCAATGGGGCGTTGAACTTGGCAAGGAACTGGCGACGTCCCTGCAACCCATTGTCGACGGATCTGAACCTGCCACCGGCAAAGACGGATCAACCGCCGCCCTCGTGGCCTTCATCGCCAAACACGCCGACTAAGCCTTTTCCAGCTTCATTTTGCCAAGTAAACTCCGGGGAGTTTGAGGGGCAGCGCCCCTCATCCTCTTCCAGAACAAGTCGCTAGACCAGATCCGGATTGCGCCCGACCCGATTGGCCAGCTTCGCTACGGTCAACCCCTGGACGATGATCGAAAAAATCACGACGATATAGGTACAGGTCAGGATCAGCGGTTTCCATTCCCCTTCCGGCAGGGACAGCGCCAAGGCGACCGAAATGCCGCCCTTCAGCCCGCCCCAGGTCATGATGCGGGTCACGCCTGCGTTAAAGTTGCGAAACGGGCGCAGTACGGCAATCGGCACGGCCACGGCGACAAAGCGCGCCAGCAGCGCCAGGATGATCGCGGCCATCCCGGTCAGAAAGGTGTCGCCGTCAAAGGCAATGGCGAACACCTCGAACCCGATCATCAAGAACAGCACGGCGTTCAGGATTTCGTCGATCAGCTTCCAGAATGCATCGACATAGCGCCGGGTTTCTTCGGACATGCCCTGTGCGGTGCCCACATCGCCAATCAGCAGACCGGCGCAAACCGCCATGATCGGGGCCGACACATGCAGCGCCACGGCCAGTTCATAGCCGCCAAAGGCCAGACCCAGCGTCAGCAACACCTCAAGCGCGTAATCATCGATCCGCCGCATCACCCGGAACGTCAACCATCCCAGAACCAGCCCCAGCAAGGCCCCGCCGACGGCTTCCTGAAAGAAAAGCCGGGCGGCCCCCCAGACGGCATTGCCTTCGTTGCCATGCCCATCCGCCATCGGAAAGGCAAGCCCAACCAAAATCAGGAACACCACATAGCCGACACCATCGTTAAACAGGCTTTCCCCGGCAATCTTGGTCTCAAGTGATTTGGGCAAATCTGCCTCGCGCAGGACCCCAAGAACGGCCACCGGGTCGGTGGGCGAAATCAGCGCCCCAAATACCAGCGCCGTCAACAGCGGCATGCCGGTCAGCCAAGAAAAGCCAAACCCTACCACGGCCGTGGACAGCGCCACCCCAAGCGTGGCCATCAGCATGACGACGACCCATTCGCGGCGCAGGTCCGATATCTTGACATGCAGCGCGCCCGCAAACAGCAGCAGCCCCAGCATGCCTTCCAGCAATGCTTCGGAAAAATCGATGCCGGTGACGACGCCGCGCACCGTGTCCGCGATGCCCAATGCCGGCAGGATCAGATCAAGGCCCAGCAGACCAAAGGACGCGATCAGCGCCACTACAAGGATGCCAATCGACGACGGCAGTTTCAAAAACAGATAGTTGATTGCACCGAACCCGCCGGCCACGACGATCAAAAGCGATGTGATTTGCAAAAATGTCATCGGTGGGCCTTACGGTCGGGGCGGGGGAAAGTCAAAGTTTGATGTCATAGGTGACCCACATCGTCCGGTCAGCCACTTTGTCATAGACCGCGCGGCCACGGTAATTGTTGTCGGCGGTGATCCAGCGGACCACGCCCCAGCCGTTTTTTTGTGCCACATCCCTGACTGCAGCAATCAGGGCCTGCGCGGCACCCGATCCGCGGGCTGCGGGATCCACGAACAGGTCATCCAGAAAGCAGTTGGTGATGGCACGCAGGCAACTGACAAAGGGGCGGTAGTGGGTCAACCCGATGACGTTTCCCTGCGCGTCCTCCGCCACGATGCAGTTGCTGCCATGATCGGGGTCCATCAGCCAGCCAAAGACGGTATCGCGCATCTGCGGTGTCTGCTCGACCTGGTAGAAAGCCGCATACCCGACATAAAGCGTATCCCATGCAGGGCGGTCAGATGTGGCAAGCGGGCGTGTGGTCACGGTCACGGCAGGTTCCCTTTGCTGGGTTTCTTGGGGTAGGGGTCACGCGTCGGCACGGGCACCGTCCGCTGCCTCAAAATGGTGTTTCAGCCGGTCGGGCAGGGCAAAGCGCCCGGTGCCGTCCCGATTCAGCATGACCAGCACGCAATCGAATGTTGCACGCAACTGGCCGCCCACCCAAATCTGCTGGGCCAACGCATAGGATGTGTTGCGAAAGGCGGTGCAGCGGCAGGTGACGATATAGTCTTCGCGCTCCAGCAATTCGTGCAGATACCTGATCGACCCGGACCGTATGACCACGCGGGGGCCGGGAGCGTCCATCAATCCCTGTTCAATCAGCGACTGCGTATAGCGGATGCGCAACCGTTCAAACCATTCAAAATAGACCGCGTTGTTCACATGGTTGTTGGTGTCCAGATCGGAAAATCGCACCTGATCGGCCATTGCAAGCGACTGCGGTTGCGTCAGGCCGGCGGCGCGCTGCTGATCGGGTGAAAGCGGGGTGTGATAGGCAAGGGTCATTCCCCCTGCGTAAGGCCCGCCTTGGGCGCTTGCAAGAGACGGTTCGATTGGTCAGGGTACAGAAAACCGAAAACGGGAGGATGCGCCATGCTTGGCCAAATGATGAACAAACCATTGCTGATCTCAAGTCTGATCGAGCACGCCCAACGTTATCATGCGGGCGGAGAGATCTATTCCGTCAACACCGGTGGTGGGGTCGAAGAAACCGACTGGGGTCAGGTCGGGGCCAATTCGCGCGCCCTTGCGTCGGCGCTGACCGGACTGGGGCTGGAACCGCAGGCGCGCTGCGGCACGATTGCATGGAACAACCGCCGCCATCTTGAGATCTATTTCGGTGCGTCGGGTGGTGGGTTTGTCTGCCACACGATCAATCCGCGCCTGTTCCCCGAACAGCTGGTCTATATCCTGAACCACGCCGAAGATAAGGTGCTTTTCATCGACAGGACCTTTGTTCCGCTGGTCGCCGCCATCCAAGACAAGCTTGAACATCTGGAACACGTTGTGCTGATGGAAGGCACGGATGCCGAAGCCGCCAAAATGATCCCGGGGCTAAAGTTCTATGACGATCTGATCGCAAGCGGTGACCCAGAATTCACCTGGCCCGATCTGGACGAGAACACAGCCTCTAGCCTGTGCTATACGTCCGGGACGACCGGCAACCCCAAGGGCGTGCTTTATTCGCATCGGTCCACCGTGCTGCACAGCTTTGGCATCAATCTGGCCGACAGCATCGGGATTTCCGCCAAAGAGGTTGTGCTGCCGGTCGTGCCGATGTTCCACGTCAACGCCTGGGGCGCGCCTTATGCCTGTGCCATGGTCGGTGCGCGGATGGTGATGCCCGGTCCGGGGCTGGACGGCCCGTCGCTGGTCAAACTGATCGACCGCTACCGGGTATCGCTGGCGCTTGGCGTGCCGACGATTTGGCTGGGTCTGCTGGGCGAGGCGGACAAGATCGGCAGCGATTTGACTAGCCTCAAGCGGACGGTTGTCGGCGGATCGGCGTGCCCGCCTTCGATGATCACCGCGTTCCGAGAGAAATATGGCGTCGAGACGATTCACGCTTGGGGCATGACGGAAATGTCGCCCGTGGGCAGCATCAATCAGCCGCTGTCAAAACATCTGGACTTGCCTGTGGCGGACCAACACAAACTGCGCGAAAATCAGGGCCGCCCGGTCTTTGGTGTCGAGCTGGAAATCCTGGACGAAGCGGGCCAGCCCGTCGCCCATGACGGCAAGACCCAAGGTGATCTGGTGACGCGGGGGTTCTGGATACTTGATGCCTATTTCCGCAAAACCCGCGATGAAACCCTGACGAATGGCTGGTTTGACACCGGCGATGTGGCCACGATGGACCCCGACGGCTATGTGACGATCCGCGACCGGTCCAAGGACATCATCAAGTCAGGCGGCGAATGGATCAGTTCGGTTGAGTTGGAAAACATCGCGATTTCCCATCCCAAACTGTCGGACGCCGCCGTGATCGGCGCACGCCACGAAAAATGGGACGAACGCCCCGTTCTGATCGCGGTGAAACGCGAGGGCCACGACCCGTCAGAGGAAGAAGTACTAAGCGTTTTCGAAGGCAAGATCGCCAAGTGGCAAATCCCGGACTGCGTGGTGTTCACCGATGTGCTGCCACGCAACGCCACCGGCAAGGTGTTGAAACGCAACCTGCGCGACGCATTTGGTGATGTGCTGCTGAACGGCTGAACTAGAAAGCACCGGATGTGGGTATCATGTCCGGTGCGTCTAGTC
>JBFGFW010000067.1:0-8878 GCA_041579395.1 Sulfitobacter sp. | reverse complement strand
GGCCGTGTCCGTGGTGAAATAGGGGTTGCCGGTGCCTGCCGCGAAAATGCAGACGCGCTTTTTCTCAAGGTGGCGCACGGCGCGACGGCGGATATAGGGTTCTGCCACCTCGTTCATGGTGATCGCGCTGATCACGCGTGTGTGGATGTCCAACTCTTCCAGGGCTGACTGCATCGCCAGCGCATTCATCACGGTGGCCAGCATGCCCATGTAGTCGGCCGTCGTCCGCTCCATGCCTTGGGCAGACCCTTGCAGCCCGCGAAAAATGTTGCCCCCGCCGATCACCATGCAGATCTCGACCCCAAGATCATGCACCGACTTCACCTCGTTCGCGATCCGCTGGACGGTTGGCGGATGCAGGCCAAAGCCCTGATCGCCCATCAATGCCTCTCCGGAAATTTTCAGCATGACCCGTTTGAACGTCACATTGGGGGCGGTATCGGTCATCGGGCACCTTTCGCGGGTGAGGGAGGGGTTTTCTTTGTGCCGCAAAGTGTCGCAAAAGGGGCCAAGGTTCAATGCTTCGTCAAAGGTCCATGTAAAGAAATGCAAGTCAGCCCCCCAATCACGCCCGACGCCGTATTGTCGCGCATAGGTGCCGACCAGCCGGTTTTGATTGCCGGGCCGACGGCATCGGGGAAATCGGCGCTGGCATTGGCGCTGGCCGAAAGCCACGGCGGCGTTATCATCAACGCCGATGCCAGTCAGGTCTATCGCTGCTGGCGGGTGATTTCGGCGCGCCCGTCAGAGGCCGAAGAGTCCCGCGCGCCGCATGCGCTTTATGGGCATGTCGCAGCAGAGACGCCCTATTCCGTGGGTCATTGGCTGCGCGAGGTCGATGCGGTGCTGGCGCAGGGCCAGCGCCCCATCATCGTCGGCGGGACCGGGTTATATTTTACAGCACTGACCAAGGGGCTGGCCGAAATTCCGGCCACTCCGGACGTGATCCGCGACGACGGCAACACGCTGACGCTGGAACAATTGACCGCCGCATTGGATGTGACGACGGCAGGGCGCATTGATCTGAACAATCGGGCGCGTGTGCAGCGCGCCTGGGAGGTATTGCAGGCCACCGGGCGCGGGCTGGCCAATTGGCAGGATGATACGCCGCCGCCCCTGCTGGCGCTGGACAGGTGTGCCGCGATTGCCGTGAATGCTGACAAGGACTGGCTGAACGCGCGCATCGTGCAGCGGTTTGACCAGATGCTGGCGCAAGGGGCATTGGACGAGGTCGCTTCAATCCGGCCCAGCTATGATCCCGCCCTGCCCGCGCACCGCGCCATCGGCGTGCCTGAATTGATACGTTATCTGGACGGTCTTTGTTCGTTGGATGTCGCACGGGCGGATGCGATTATCGCGACCCGGCAATATGCCAAGCGCCAGCGGACCTGGATGCGCAACAACACTGAGACGTGGATTGCGTATCAGCCGGGCTAGCCCATCTGATATGTCACAAAGATGACTATTAATCGCGCAGGACAGCGTTAAAGTGGGCATCAGTTTCACTTTAACGATGTAGGCGAAAGTGTGGATTCTGATACCGTCGAAGTATTGACCCTTGCGCAAATCACTCAGGGCCAGGAATGGCGGCTGTCGTTATGCCATGATCGTCCGCAGCATCTGCTGGTGTGGATCACCCGCGGCCAGGGCCTGTTGCAGATGGAGGGGCAGCGCCGCGGACTGGGGGTGCATAACGCAATCTTTATCCCGGCAGGCACATTGTTTTCGATCGAAATGGGGCGTCAGGGGTTTGGTCAGGTCGTGGTCATTCCCGCCGTCGAACCGCTGCGGTTACCGAAGATGCCGGGCCATCTGCGGATCAGGGACGTTCACGCCCAGACGGAATTGACCGGCCTGATCGAAGCGACGCAGCGCGAACAGCAGGCCGGTCGCCCGCTGTCGCATGACGCCCGCGAAGCACATGCCGCGCTGATGTCGGTCTGGCTGCGGCGGCAATTCTTGCTTGAGGAACATATGCGGCCCCGGCGCAAGGCGGCGGCTCGGTTAAGCGCGCGGTTCTTTCGGCTGGTGCCGGACCGTTTCGCCACAGGTGCAACGATGGCCACCTATGCCCAAACGCTGGATGTCACTCCCACCCATCTGTCCCGCGCGGTCAAGTCTTCGACCGGCAAAACCGCAGCCGACATCCTGACCGAACGGGTGGTGTACGAGGCGCGACATCTTCTGCTCAGTACGCCCCTTTCGGCGCAGGATATTGCGCGCCATCTGGGATTCGGATCGGCCGCGTATTTCACCCGCTTCATCCAGCAGCACACCGGAAAACCGCCAAGCAAATTGCGCGCGCCGAAGCCCTGACCGCGGGTGCGCTTGCCCCTGCGTCACCCTTTTGGCGTCGCATTCGGTTGACGGATATGTCGCATTTAACTTCTCAAACGGCGAAACCTGACGTTGACGTTGCTGCCGAAGTGGTGCCTCATGTGGTCAACACAAAGATGAGGCCGACCTGCCGTCCCAACGCGGCAGAGACATCCAAGGGCCCAACGGGAGAGACGCAGTATCAGGCCAAGTGCGAAAGCCAGGCGGGACACTGTTTAAAAATCAAGAATAGGCTGTTTGCGTCTGGCTTTGGTCTGGCGACGAAACTGCCGCGCAACAGGGACGATCCATGGGAATATTCATTCTGCGCCGATTGGGCGTGATGCTGCTTACGGCCCTGTGCCTGACCTTCATCGTTTTCTGGCTGACCAACCTTTACCCCAACCTCGAAAAGCTCGCCAAGACCCAAGGCAACTTCCGCATGTCGGACGAAGCCGTGACCAGCTATCTGGCCAACCGCGGATATCTCGAGCCGACGCCGATCAAGTTTGGCCAATGGCTGGGCGTGATGCCTGGCTGGATCACCGAAAAGGCCGACGGCACGACCACAGGCCGCTGTTTCAACACTGACACGCCCGTGGCGGACCGCACGCGCTTTTGCGGTATCCTGCAGGGCGACTGGGGTTTTTCCACGGTCTTCAAAGAGGATGTGGGGCCAGCGGTTCTGACCCGCCTTGGTCTGACCGGCAAACTGATGCTGTGCGTGCTGCTTTTGATGGTGCCGTCGGCGCTGATCGTCGGCGTACTGGCCGGCATGCGCGAAGGGTCGCGGCTGGACCGGTCGCTTTCGACGTTTTCCATCGCCACCACGGCCACGCCTGAATATGTGTCCGGGGTGATCTTTATCGCCGTGCTGGCATCCTCGCGCTTTGGTTTATCGCCCCTGCTGAACGAATGGGGCTGGATCGACAGCAACACGCTGTTTCTGGGATCGGCAACATCGGCAATGGAAGACGCCACCTTTTGGAACTTCTTCCTGCCGGTGCTGACCATTTCGCTGTACGGAATGGGGTATATCGCACGGATGACGCGGGCTTCGATGACCGAGGTGATGACGGCGCAATACATCCGCACCGCCCGCCTGAAGGGTGTGAAATTCAGCAACATCGTGTTGAAGCACGCGCTGCGCAACGCGCTGATCGCGCCGTTCACGGTGATCATGCTGCAGATCCCATGGCTGTTGAACGGTGTCGTCATCGTCGAAACCTTGTTCAACTACAAAGGGTTCGGTTGGCTTTTGGTGCAGGCGGCGTCGAACAACGACATCGAACTGCTGTTGGCGGTGTCGGTCGTGTCCGTCATCGTGGTTCTGGTGACGCAGCTGATTTCGGACATCGGCTATGTGTTTCTGAACCCCCGCATCCGCATCACCTAAAGAAAGGGCAAGGACATGGAAGCTTTGACATGGACGGGCTCGTTGAGCTGGGTGAACCCCATACTGGGGATGGCGGTTGGCATCATGGTGATCGCGTATGCGCTGCAGATCGTGATGTCGTTCGTGCCCGGCACCGCCACGCGCACAATCGGCACCGGCGGTGTCGCCGTAATCAACCAAGGCTTTACCGGCTTGTCGGGCATGATCGGCGGGTATGCCTTTATGGCATTCGTGGCGCTGGTATTGCTTTACGTGGTGGCGGGCGTCTTTCTGGGATCAAACGCTGGCATCATCGGCGGCATGTCCCGTCAGTTGCTACCGGTGTGGATCGCGCTGATCGTGACCTTTGTGCTGTCGATTGCCTTCAAGCGTCGGCTGGGGCTTTACGGCAAGCTGTTTGACAGCACCGTGGGGATGATCGGCTTTGCATTGGTGATGTTCTGGGTCTTTACCGGGGTTTTTGGCGGGATGTTCGACATGCTGATCACCCATGACAGCCTCAGCCAGGTTTCGGGCATGAAGAACAAGCTACCCGGCACGCCCCTGGCCCGCGCAGAAGCCGGGGATTATCAGTGGTTTCTGCTGGGCGGCGACAATCTGGCGCGTGACGTGTTCAGCCGCCTGATCAAGGGGTCATGGGTGGTGATCCAGATTGCGCCGATGGCGACGATCTTTGCGTTCATGGTGGGGATCACGCTGGGCCTTCCGGCAGGGTATTACGGCGGTAAGCTGGACGTGTTCCTAAGCTTTCTGGCCAACCTGATCCTGGCCTTTCCGGTGATCTTGATCTTTTATCTCCTGGTAACGCCTGAAATCGTGCTGACCGGGCTGCCCAGCTATATGGCGATTGTGCTGTTCATCTTTCCACTGGTGTTTCTGGCGGTGCTGCTGAACTCGCGTCTATATACACAGCCAAGCCTGCGCACGCCGGTGTTGATCATCGTGCTGGGGCTGATCGGCTGGCTCTATCTGTCGATGATCTCGAATGATGGGGCGCTGGTGAAGACCGCGACCTATGAATTGCCGGGTCTTCCTGCGTTTCTGGATCTGTTCGACATCGGGCCGGGCCTGCTGGTGGTGTTTGTGGCCGTCGTGTTCGTGAACGCGCCCACGGTCTTCCGGATCGTGCGCGGTCTGGCGCTGGACATCAAGACACGCGACTATGTCGCCGCAGCCCAGACCCGCGGCGAAGGCCCGTGGTATATCATGCTGTGGGAAATCCTGCCCAATGCGCGGGGGCCGCTGATCGTGGATTTCTGCTTGCGGATCGGCTATACCACCATCCTGTTGGGCACATTGGGCTTCTTTGGGCTGGGGCTTGAATCGGAAAGCCCGGACTGGGGCACGACGATCAATGCCGGGCGACGGTTGCTGGCGCTGTATCCGCATGCCGCGATTGCACCGGCGCTGGCCTTGCTAAGTCTGGTGCTGGGGCTGAACCTGCTGGCTGATGGTCTGCGCGAGGAAAGTCTGCGCGATTGACGAACAGGGCGGACCGGGGGCCAGCCCCTCGCGCCAAGGGCGCGGAAACTTAAGCTGGGAAACGCCCCTTCAGGGCGCAACCCCCGGAGTTGATTTGGCAAAATGACGCATCAGTTGGTATGCCGTTTTGCGACAGGGAGCGATGAAAATGCCAGACCAAGAATACGACGGGCCCATTCTTGAGATCGATAACCTGTCGATTTCCTTTTTCACCCGACTGCGTGAAATCCCGGCGGTGATGGATTTTTCGGTCTCTGTGAAACCCGGCGAGGCCGTTGGGTTGGTTGGGGAATCGGGTTGCGGGAAATCCACCGTGGCACTTGGGGTGATGCAGGATCTGGGCGTGAACGGTCGCGTCGTGGGCGGCACGATCAAATTCACGGGCCGCGATCTGAGCGAGATGAGCGACGAGGAGCTGCGCGACGTGCGCGGCAGCCAGATCGCGATGATCTATCAAGAACCGATGGCGTCGCTGAACCCCGCGATGCGGATTGGCCGCCAGTTGATGGAAGTGCCGATGATCCACGCCGGTGTTTCCGAAAAAGAAGCCTATGCGCGCGCATTACAAGTGGTGACGGACGTTAAGCTGCCGGACCCAGAGCGCATCCTCAAGGCCTATCCCCACCAGCTTTCGGGCGGTCAACAACAGCGCATCGTCATTGCCATGGCCCTGATGTCAGAGCCTTCACTGCTGATCTTGGACGAACCGACCACCGCGCTTGACGTCACGGTCGAGGCGGCGATCGTTGAACTGGTCAAGGATCTGGGCCGCAAATACGGAACGTCGATGCTGTTCATCAGCCACAATCTGGGGCTGGTGCTAGAAACCTGCGACCGGATTTGCGTTATGTATTCGGGCGAGGCGGTCGAACGCGGGTCGATCGAAGACGTGTTCGACGAGATGCAGCACCCCTATACACAGGCCCTTTTCCGGTCGATCCCGCTGCCCGGTGCCGACAAGAACGAGCGCCCGCTGATTGCGATTCCCGGCAATTTCCCCCTGCCCCACGAGCGCCCACCCGGCTGTAACTTTGGCCCGCGCTGTGACTATTTTCAAGCGGGGCGCTGTGATCGGGGGCCGATCAGGATGGAGGATGTGCCCGGTAACGAGCGCCACGCCACCCGCTGTCTGAGGTTTCAGGAGATTGACTGGCAGGCCCCGCTCGCCCTGGCGGACGTCAAGAAAAAGGGCGAAATCGGCGAGGTTGTTCTGAAAATGGACAAGCTGAAGAAATACTATCAGGTCGCCGCCAATTCGATGTTCGGCGGGGCTGCCACCAAGGTGGTAAAAGCCAACGAAGAGCTGAGCTTTGAGGCGCGCGAATCCGAGACGCTGGCGATTGTGGGTGAATCCGGCTGCGGTAAATCCACCTTTGCCAAAGTGCTGATGGGGCTTGAGACCGCGACGTCGGGGGAGATATTGCTGGACGGAACCGACATCGGCGGCGTCCCTATCGAAGAACGCACGACGCAGAACGTGGCCGACATTCAGATGGTATTTCAGAACCCCTTTGACACGCTGAACCCGTCGATGACAATCGGTCGGCAGATCATCCGTGCGCTTGAGATTTTCAAGATCGGCAAGAACAACAAGGAACGCACCACGCGCATGCTGGAGCTGCTGGATCTGGTCAAGCTGCCGCGCGAATTTGCAGGCCGCATGCCACGTCAATTGTCGGGGGGCCAAAAGCAACGAGTGGGCATTGCGCGCGCCTTTGCGGGTGACGCGCGAATTGTGGTGGCGGATGAACCTGTGTCAGCGCTTGACGTGTCTGTTCAGGCTGCCGTGACCGACCTGCTGATGGAAATTCAGCGTGAACAGAAGACGACGCTGTTGTTCATCAGCCACGACCTGAGCATCGTGCGCTACCTGAGCGATAGGGTGATGGTGATGTACCTGGGCCATGTGGTCGAACTGGGCACGACGGATCAGGTGTTCTCGCCGCCATATCACCCATATACCGAGGCGTTGTTGTCTGCCGTTCCCATCGCCGACACGCGGGTCAAGAAACAGCACATCGTGCTGGAGGGGGATGTTCCCTCAGCGATGAACCCGCCCCCCGGCTGCCCGTTTCAGACGCGGTGCCGCTGGAAGGTAAAGGTGCCCGGCAACCTGTGTGAGACTGTCGTACCGACCCTGCGTACTGTCGCCGAGGGCCATCAGATCAAATGTCATCTGACCGACGCGCAACTGGCCGAGATGGAGCCGGTGATCGAGATCAATGTTGCTGCAGAGTGATCCATAACAAAAAAGCCGACCCCCGCACATGCGGGGGCCGGCCCAATCGTCGATGTCGAACGCTTACTTGTCGCGCGCTGCACCCGCAGTGTTCAGCTCGTCAACCTGACGGGCAACCACTTCGGCAAAGCCGTCGATCATCGCGCGGTAGAAATCATCAGTCGACGGATTGATTGCGACATAGCCTTCGGGGACCACCTGTTCGGCCGAATAGGCGGCGACCATCACCGGAAAGCTTTGCGCGCCGATCTGACCGTTGTCGTCGGTGATAGCGACCACGCCTTCAATTTCATTGAATTCCTTGGTATCCGCCAGCATGGTGTCGCCGTCCAGCGATACCTTGCGGATATCGATGCGGATCGTCGGGTCACCGGCGTCGTCGCTGCCTGTGATCAAGGCTGCAACAGCGGCCTTCAGGTCGGCAGTGATTTCGGGGTACATCATCATCGCGTTCGCGTCTTGTGCGGCATCGATCGACGATTCAACGTCGATGGCCGAAAAGGCAACGGGCTCGGCTGCGAAGGCAGACGACGTCAATGCTGCAAAGCTGACGCTTGTGGCGAGGGCGATAGATTTCAAAGTCGTGTTCATGGCTCAGTTCCTTTCTTGTTACTCTGTGCCCGGATGGTCAAACGGACCGTCGGGCTTCGTGACAGATAAACAGAACGGCGCATCGGTTTGTTCCAAACGAATGCGCGGCGCTCGGCGGACAGCGGCGCACGCGCGGTAATTTGTGGATTAAAATCGGAAGGTTACAGGCCTGCGATGACCTTGACGTAATTTCTGGTCTCTGAATATGGCGGGATGCCACCGTATTTTTTCACCGCTCCCGGACCTGCGTTATAAGCTGCAAGCGCCAAGCGCCATGTCCCGAATTCCCGGAACTGTCGTTTCAGATAGCGCGCTCCACCGTCGAGGTTTTGATAGGGGTCTGCCGGATTGACACGCAACCTGCGCGCCGTTTCCGGCATCAACTGCGCCAGTCCCAATGCGCCTTTGTGCGACCTTGCCGATGGGTTCCAGCCGCTTTCCTGCTGCACCAGTCGCAGGAAAAGATCTTCGGGAATACCATGGCGCTGCGCCGCTTCGCGGGCCATTCCGTGATAGACCCCTTTGTATTTGCCCTTGTAGGAAGGCGTGTCCCATTTCGTCGGGGTGTTCACGCGGGCGGGTTGCAACCGGACCGAGGCCGCGTATTGCTTGGAGGCGCGCGTGTCCAACAGTTTGGTTTGCGAGCTGAACAGTTTCGATCTGCTTTTGCTTGATAACACCTCGGCCGCGACCGGAGAGGCCAGCGCGCACGCGCAGCACAAGGCGGTAATCATCCCATATTTCATATGCTTTACCGCTCCCTGCCGTCCGGTTCTGCGAGCATAGCAAAAATGCGTTCATCTGCCACCCTTTAATCGACGGATAAAAATGGCGGCTGATCGGCGATAACCGAT
>JBFGFW010000066.1:0-8896 GCA_041579395.1 Sulfitobacter sp. | reverse complement strand
TTTTCGCCTTCGTCTCGTCATAGGGCAGGATCCGTGGGCCAGAGACATATTCACCATACTCGGCCGTGTTCGAGATCGAGTAGTTCATGTTGGCGATGCCGCCTTCGTAGATCAGGTCGACGATCAGTTTGACTTCGTGAAGGCATTCGAAATAGGCCATCTCGGGCGCGTAGCCTGCCTCGACCAGGGTTTCGAAACCCATGCGGATCAGCTCGACCAAGCCACCACACAGAACCGCCTGCTCGCCGAACAGGTCGGTTTCGCATTCTTCACGGAAATTCGTCTCGATGATGCCGGAGCGGCCGCCACCGATGGCGGAGCAGTAGCTGAGGCCGATTTCCAGCGCCTTGCCGGATGCATCTTCGTGAACCGCGACAAGGCACGGCACGCCGCCACCTTTGGTGTATTCGCCGCGCACGGTGTGACCGGGGCCTTTGGGGGCCATCATGATGACGTCGATGCCGGGCTTGGGTTCGATTAGGCCGAAATGCACGTTCAGACCGTGGGCGAATGCAATCGCGGCCCCTTCACGGATGTTGTCGTGAACGTATTTCTTGTAGGTTTCTGCCTGCAATTCGTCGGGCATGGTGAACATGATGACGTCCGCCCAAGCTGCCGCTTCGGCGATTTCCATCACCTTGAGACCTTCGCCTTCGGCCTTGGCTTTGGAGGACGAGCCGTCGCGCAGGGCGACAACGAGGTTCTTGGCACCGGAATCGCGCAGGTTCAGGGCGTGGGCGTGGCCTTGGGAGCCGTAGCCGAGAATGGCGACTTTCTTGTCCTTGATCAGGTTCACATCACAGTCACGGTCGTAATAAACGCGCATTGGGGCGTCCTTTCGGGTTCGTTGAAATCTGGGGGGACCATAGCGGAACGGATATGGGATGCCATTGTTGGATTATGAGTTTATTTGGCAAAATGAAGATGATAATGCGTCAAATCAGGCAATAGTGGAAAAATCATGCTTGATGATGTTGATCGCCGGATCTTGCGGCACTGGCAGGCGGATGCGGGGCTGAGCCCGGCGGAGTTGGCGGAGCTGACCGGGCTGACGCCGGGCAAGGTGGCGCGGCGCATCATGCGGATGCAGGAAGCCGGAATCGTCGAAGGGGTGGGGGCCGTCATCGACTGGACTGCACTTGGCTATGCGGTCGAGGTGTCATTGCGGATCACGCTTGACAAGACCCAAGGCAATGCTTTTGACGCCTTCATGGCGGCGGCGCGCACCGTGTCCGAAGTGATTGAAATGCAGACCTTTCTGGGCCGGATTGATGTACGTTTGTCCATCGTCGCGCGCGACATGGCGCATTATCAGCAAATTTACAGGGACAAGATCCTGACATTGCCGCACATCGCCGACATCGAGGCGCTGATGCACGTGGCGCGGATCAAATCGGACGAGGGCCTGCCGCTGTGATCACGCTGGACGATATTGATCATCGCCTGATCCGTTCATTGTCACGGGACGCGACCCAAAGTGCGGGCGCATTGGGGCGACATCTGGGGCTGTCGCAGCCCGCGACCTGGCGGCGGATCAGGCGGCTTGAGGAGGCGGGCATTCTGCGGGGCAAGCGTCTGCGGCTTAACCGCGAGGCGCTGGGTTTCGGGGTGACCGTGTTTCTGGGCGTCAAACTGGCCACCAAGGGCCGCGTCAGTCTGGACGACTTTGAACGCGCCGTCAGCGCCATCCCCGAGGTCCAGACGGTTGAGCATGTGTTGGGCCTTTATGATTACCGCCTGCGGGTGGTGGCGCGGGATCTCGCGGATTTCGAGCGCGTGCTGAGGCGGCGGATCATGACATTACCGGGCGCAGGTGCTGTAGAGGCGAACGTTCTGCTGAGCGAGGAACGGCTGCCGGGGCCGGTCTAGGCGGTGCGGTGCAGGGCCACGGCCTCGAACGCGCGCAGGGCATAGCGGGTCAGGTCCTTCCGACCTTTATGCAGCGGCAGATCGGGGAACAGCGCGACGATTTCATCGCGGTCCTGCTGCGGGACGGTCGCAAGGGTTTGTGCGCCGGGATACAGGCTTTCTGCGGGGCAGCCTTCGGCGAAGACGATCTGGTGGGCGTCAAACAAAAAGTGGTGATAGGTGATGTGCGCGGTCGGCACGATCCGGATCGTGCGGTCATTGGTCAGATGTTTCGCCGCGACAAGCACCTGATCCTGGCCGAACAACAACTCGGCCTTGGCACCGCTGAGCAGCATGCGGTGGTTTTGCGATACGACCAGCGGACGGATGTTACCCAAGACACCGGCCGCGATGTGTACAGGGGCATTCGCGCCCACACCGGCCACCGATTGCCCCCCGGCCCATCTGATTTGCTGGGGGCCATGGTCAAGTGTGTTCACGAAATCACCCGCCTGCAGGGTTTCGACGGGGCGCGTGCCACCCGGTGTTTCAATCAGGGTGCCGGCGGCAAAACAGACGACCGTCAGCACGTTGAGATTGCTCGAAAATGAAGCGTCGCCCTGTTCGTCAGCCGAAATAACGCCGTCGCCGTTCAGGTCTATCGCTTCGGTTGTTGGGATTTTAAGCGGGCCGTTCTGCGAGCCAAGCGTTCCAAGCACATCGACCCCCGCCACCACGGCCAATTTGCCCAGCGTCGGTGCCGAGGCGTCAAGGGACGTCAGCCCATCTGCCGAAAATTCCAGATAGCGGTCACCCATGCCTGCGCGGCCCGTGCTTATTTTGGTCGCACCGGTGTAGGTGAATTTCGCGGTGTCATGATAATAGTCGGTGGCATTGTCGTACACCGTGATGCCGGTGATGATGGAATTGCCGGTCAGCACGCCGTTAACGCTGACATTCGTCACGGTGAAGACGACGATGTCGTCAGCCTCGAACACGGATGTGCCGCCGTGCACAAACAAATTACCCCCACCGCTGGCGCTGGTGTTGGTCTGGGGATCGCCGATGATGCTGAAGCCATTCAGCAAAAGTTGTGTTTCTGCCATCCTGTAACCCTGAAGGCGTGTCCCGTCAGTCCTGCCGGGCGGGTCTGCGCCCGCGATTAAGGCCATTTTACGGCAGAATGTGGCAAGATTAAGGCGAGGTTAACGCTTTGCGACAGAAGCGCCCCTTACGGCAGGGATGCAAACCTTGTATCGAAGGCGCACACTTTCAGGGAGAACCACCATGGCTGCACTACTCAACACCGTTGACCCACAGGGACTTGAGGAATTTTCGGTGGTGTTCACCGACAGGTCGCTGAACCATATGTCGGCGGCATTTCAAGGCGTGATGCGCGACATCTCGGCGATGTTGAAAGATGTGTACCAAGCCGACGCAGTGGCCATCGTGCCGGGCGGCGGCACCTATGGCATGGAAGCGGTCGCGCGGCAATTCGCCCGCAATGCCGACGTGCTGGTCGTGCGAAACGGATGGTTTTCCTATCGCTGGAGCCAGATCATCGAAAATGGCGAACTTACCGGCAACGCCACGGTGCTAAAGGCCCGGATGCAGGGCAACAGCACGCCCGCCCCTTTTGCCCCATGCCCGATCGAGGAGGTGACGGAGGCGATCCGCACCCAGAAGCCGCAGGTCGTCTTTGCGCCCCATGTGGAAACCAGTGCGGGCGTAATCCTGCCTGATGGCTATATCAAAGAGATGACGGACGCCGCCCACGAGGTAGGGGCGTTGATGGTGCTGGATTGCATCGCATCGGGCTGCGCATGGGTCGACATGCGCGCGCTTGGCGTCGATGTGCTTATCTCTGCTCCGCAAAAGGGGTGGAGCGCGTCGCCCTCAGCCGGGTTGGTGATGATGTCGGAACGGGCCATTGCACGCCTTGCAGACACCAAATCCGACAGCTTTTCCCTTGATCTGGCCAAATGGCACAGCATCATGAAGGCTTATGAAGACGGCGGCCACGCCTATCATGCCACGATGCCGACAGATGCACTGCGGGTGTTTCGCGACACGATTAAAGAAACCGAAGCTTACGGATTCGCGCGGCTGAAAGAAGCGCAGTGGCGTTTGGGCGATGGGGTGCGCAAGATGCTGGCGCACAAAGGGGTCGTGTCGGTAGCCGCCGACGGATTTGGCGCGCCCGGCGTCGTCGTCAGCTATACCGCCGATCCGATGGTGCAAAGCGGCAAGGCGTTCGCTGCCGAGGGCATGCAGATCGCCGCGGGTGTGCCGTTGATGTGCGACGAGCCCGCGGATTTCAAAACGTTTCGATTGGGACTGTTCGGGCTGGACAAGCTTTATGACGTCGAGGCGACGCTGGCGCGGCTTGCACGGGTGGTCGACAAGGTGCTGTAATTGTTGAGGTATGCGGCTGGTTCAGCCTTGCCGCATGCCCAACCCCATCTCCATCAGAAGTTTGCGGACCGGGGCCATCGCGTAAAGCGCGTTCAGCCCCGTCGCGCGGGCATCGCGGGCCATGGGCGTGCTGGCCTGGCTGGCCCGGTTCAGCAGGTCGATACCGCGCACCCGCATCTGAATGTCGCGAAAGCGTGCCTTGTGATAGGCGTCGAGCATCCTTTGACTCCCCAGATCTTCGCGATCGGCCTGCGCCAGATCCAGCAATGTGGCGACGTCTTGCAGCGACATGTTCAGGCCCTGCGCGCCAATCGGCGGCATCACGTGGGCAGCTTCGGCGATCAGTGCAATGCGTTCGCCTGACAGGCGCGCGGCATGCTGGCTGAAGATCGGCCACACGGCGCGGTGTGTGGCCAGTGTCAGCGGACCGAACAGGTAACTGCTGCGCTGCGACGCCTCTGCCGAAAACGCATCGGCGTCCAGATCCATCCGGCGCAGGGATTCCGCCGCGTCATCCATCCACACCACGGCAGAGCAGGGCAAACCGTCGCGATCCGGCAGCGGGACCAGCGTGAAAGGGCCGCCGGTGCGGTGAATTTCGGTCGATATATTTTCATGCGGTATTGGGTGCGTCACGGCGAAGGCCAGCGCCTTTTGGCCATAGCCCGTCCGGGTGACAGCGATGCCCGCCGCCTTGCGCATCGGGCTGTCTCGGCCATCGGCGGCAATCACCAGCGGCGTGGCGATCCGGCTGCCGTCGCTTAGGCCAACACGGGCCTGGGATGTGCGGGTGAACAGGGATGTTGTGCCGGTCCCGGCGCGGAAATCGACGTTCGGCAGATCGGCCAGACGGTCCAGCAACGCGCGGCGCAGCAACCAGTTGGGGAAATTCCAGCCAAACGGCTGATCCGAGATTTCGGACGCGTCAAATTCCCGCGTCACGCGCGGCGTGGGTTCGGCACCGCCCGCATCGACGATCCGCATGATCTGCAATGGGGCCGCATGATCGCGCAGGTGGTTCCAGATGCCAGCCGTCTCAAGCACATTGCGAGCCGGTTGAAGCATCGCAGTTGAGCGCATGTCGGCACCCGCCGCAGCGCCATCGGTGATCGGTGGGGCCGGGTCCACGCAGATCACCCGGAAACCGGCACTGCCGAACGCCGCCGCCGCCGTCAGGCCCGCGATGCCGCCGCCCGAAATCAGAATGTCACAATCCATGGTCATCCCCGAAAGCTAGCCCGTGATCCGCCCAAGAAAAGTGCTTAGGTCGTCGGTGTGGAAATGGATGTGATCCGCTGGTTCGGCAAGCGGGGCGACATGCACGGTACCCATCCCCATGGCGTGGGGGGCGGCCAGATTGCGCGCGTCGTCTTCGAACATCACGGCAGATGTGGGGGTCAGCGCGTCTGCGGCAAAAACCTTGTCAAACGCGGCACGTTCCGGCTTGGGCAGAAACCCTGCATGTTCAACGCCATAGACGGCATCGAACAGCCCGGACAAGCCGCGCGCCGCGACCACGCGTTCGGCATAGGGCGCGGTGCCGTTGGTGTAGATGATCCGCCGGCCGGGCAGCGCCCGAATGCGGTCGGCCAACGCCGGGTCCGGGGTCAGCGCGTCCAATGCGATGTCATGGACCTCGTGCAGATAGGGGCCGGGGTCCACGTCATGTTCGCGCATCAGTCCGGCAAGCGTGGTGCCGTAGGTGTGCCAGTAGTGCGAGCGCAGATGATTGGCGCGGGCCTGATCGACGTTCAACGCGTCCATCACCCAGCGGGTCATGCGCACCTCAATAAGGTCAAACAGCCGCGCCGAGGGCGGATAAAGCGTGTTGTCCAGATCAAAAACCCAGGTGTCCACGTGCGAGAAAGCGGTGTTTGGCATGGTGACCTTGGTACGCCGCGGCGCGGGCCTGCGCAAGATCACGGGCTTGCGCAAATGGACGCGGGGGCTAAGGTGATTTCGTCCCTTTGAAAGTGAAACGATGACTGCGCCCCGCCCCGGACCGACCGATGCCTACGCGATGATCTTGGAAGCGATTGACCAGGGCAAGTACCGCCCCGGTGACCGCTTGGTGGAAAGTGAACTGGCCGATCGGTTTGGCGTGTCCCGGACACCGATCCGCGAGGCATTACAAAGGCTTGAAACGCAATCTTTGCTGGCGCGGGACGGGCGCAGTCTGATCGTCGCGTCGCTGGACCACAGCCAGATGGCTGAGCTTTACGTTGTGCGCGGAGAGCTGGAGGGCTTGGCCGCACGGTTGGCCGCGCGCCATGCCACAGCCGAAGAAGCGCGGGTGCTGCGCGGTATGGTAGAAGAGGATGACGCCCTGCGCGATGATCCGTCCGCCTTGGCGCGGGCAAACCGGCGGTTTCACAAGCAAATCCATCTGGCGTCGCACAACCGGTATCTGGTGCAGCAGCTTGATCTGGTGCACCGGTCGATGGCGCTGATGGCGACGTCGTCACTGGCGGTCGAAGGGCGCGGGGCCATTGCGCAGGCAGAACATGACCAGATCGTGCGGATGATCGAGCAACGCGACGAAGACGGCGCGGACGCAGCGCTGCGGCTGCACATCTCGGTTGCGTTCATGACACGCCTCAAGCAAGAAGCGGCGCGCCGGCAAAATGACGGCTAGCCCTAGGGAACCTGGGTCGGGTCGATGGCGGCGGGCAGATCGGTTTTGTGGGGGATGCCGTGTTCGGTCTTGTCCCAGTAAAACGGGGTCACGACGAATTCATACAGCGCCTTGTACGCAGCAAAAGTGCCAAGGATGAAATAGACGGGCAGGGTGATGGCCCAAGGCAGCAGATGCCGGTGTTCGGCACCCGACGCCGCGCGCATCGCGATCGCGATGTTCAGGCATTCTGCGAACACGAAAAAGCAAAACAGCCCGGCCAGCACATCACGTCCCAACGTCAATTCAATCGGATGCGCGACCCCGAATAATGTCAGGCAAAACGACCACAGCAGCGGTGCGCAGATAAATTGACTGAATGTCGCCAGAAACAACGTCTGAATCCCCAGAAAGCGGGCGAACCCCACCTCGCGGATCAGCTGTGCGGGGTGGCGCATGTGGACGCACCAGGTGATCAAGAACCCCTTGAGCCAGCGCGAGCGTTGTTTGACCCAAGGCCAGGCGCGGAAATTCGCTTCCTCGTAGGTGACGGTGGGCAGCAGGTCGGTTTTAAAGCCATGGCGTGCCAGTCGCACACCCAGATCGGCGTCCTCGGTCACGTTGTGGGCGTCCCAGCCGCTGAGTCCTTCCAGAATGTCACGACGGAAAAACAGGGTGGTGCCGCCCAATGGAATGATCAGGCCCAAACGCGCGATGCCGGGCAAAACCACACGCCACCAAGACGCGTACTCCAGCGTGAAACAGCGCGAAACCCAGTTCGTTCTGGCATTATAATAGTCCAGGATTCCCTGAACGCATGCGACATTGGGCGCAGCTTGGGCAAAGTGCTGCACAACGCGGTCGATCTGGTCGATCTGGGGCGCGTCTTCGGCATCCCAGACGCCGATGATGCTGCCCTTGCAGAAATCCAACGCATAGTTCAGCGCGCGGGGTTTGGTGCGCAGCCTGTTGGATTGCGGCACCTCGATCACATCGAACCAAGATGGCAGCGTGGTGCGCGCAATCGTTTCGCGGGTCATGGTATCGCCTTGCTCAAGCACCAGCACGATCTGCAGCAGTGATTTGGGATAGGTCAGCCGTGTCAGCCGGACAATCAGCGCTGTCGCGATTTCCTTTTCATGCAGCAGCGGCACCAGAACCGACACCCGCGGCAGCACCACATTTTTTGCAAGGCTGGTTGACTTAGCTACACACGGCGGGTCGGAAAGAAACACCTTGGCAAAAAACGCCAGACTGCGCAGCGAGACTGTCATCGTGCTGGTGAAAAGTGCCCACAGGATAAGCGCGGTGAACGTCCACGCCGGTGCTATGATCAACAGCGAGATCAGCAGCAGCGCCACGGACATCGCCCACACCTGTCGGGTGCAGGTGTTCACCCGCCAGGTACGGCAACTTTCGATGGGGGGGACGCGGGTGGCCGCACGTTGGGCAAGCTCGGTCCCATAAAGCGCGGTGATCTGCAGCTTGATCTGGATTTCGGACGCGATCACCGGCAAGAAGCTGACCCCCTCGGGCGACAGGTTCTGAACGATCCTGAAAAACCGGTCCGGGTCGCTGGTCGCAACCAGCACGATCTGCCCCAGACGCCGCCACGGCACGATGCCGTAGTCAAGGCACTGCAACGCGTTCAGATGGCTTGCCATCGTGGGTTTGGGTGGATCTTTTGCCAGATCAACAAGTTGCAGATGATGCTGGTGCGCCAGCGCCTGCGAAATTTGCGCAGCTGAAACCAACCCTTGTGCGGCCAGAATTTCACCCAAAGGCGCATTCATCATGCGCTGTCGGTTAAGCGCCAACACCAGATCGGACTGTTCGATCAACCCCGCATTTACCAGTATCCGCCCCAAGGGCACACGGTCTTGCACGGTCTTTGCCGGCAGAGGGGCCCTGAAACGTAAACTTAGGTCGCTCATCCTGCGAATCTCTGCCTTTCGGAACAGGACCAGGATGACGGTTTGATCTTAACTACTGATTAACCGAGTATGAAGGTTCCGCGCG
>JBFGFW010000065.1:0-8949 GCA_041579395.1 Sulfitobacter sp. | reverse complement strand
GCCCTTATCAAAAAGCGAGTCATCAAGGTACTGCAATCCAAGAATACAGGAAGCAGCCCGTTGAAAGAGCGTTCCAAACACCGCCTCGCAAATTTACCCGAAGGATGCGACAACCCGCTGAATTATGCGGTGAATCAGCGGGATCAAAGCACTCTGAACTTGGTGCGCGATGCGATAGAGCATAAGCAGACATTGCTGGCCTACCAGCCCGTCATGCGCAATACCCCAACCGACAAGGTCGCCTTTCACGAGGGGCTGATCCGGGTGCTGGACCCGACAGGCCGGGTTATCCCGGCGCGCGACTTCATGCCCGTCGTCGAAGACATGCAATTGGGCCGCGAGATCGACGTGCTGTCGCTGCGTGCGGTTCTGATGGCTTTGAGCGAAAACAAGAACCTGCGACTGTCCGTCAACATGTCGGCTCGGTCCATCGGATACAAAGCGTGGATGATGATGCTGAACCGGTGGCTGAACCGCGATGCGACCGTCGGTGAACGCCTGATTCTCGAGATCAGCGAGCAATCGGCGATGATGATGCCCGAACTGGTCGCCAATTTCATGGACCAGTTGCAGGACAAAGGGATTTGTTTCGCCTTGGACAACTTCGGGTCCGGCTATACTGCCTTGCGATATTTCAAGGACATGTATTTCGACATCCTGAAGCTGGACGGGCAATTTATCAGCGGGATCGCCCGCAGCCCGGAAAACCGTGCGCTTGTTTCTGTGATGCTGTCGATCGCGCGTAACTTCGACATGGTCACGGTGGCCGAAAAGGTCGAAACCCAAGACGATTCAGACGTGTTGAACGATTTGGGCGTCGACTGCCAACAGGGGTTCCTGTTCGGGGCACCGACAACCCGCCCATCCTGGACGACGGTCAAGGAAACGCGCAAAAGCGCGGTGGCAGGCAAGGCATGATTGCCGCCTGTGCTGCAATGGGATATGAAAATGTTCCAGAAGGCAGGGGAAGCGCTAGATCATCATGCTTCAACAGGTCCCCCTCGCCATGAACCCAGGGGAAATATCCATGACAAATGTTGTCATTGCATCCGCCGCCCGCACACCCGTTGGCAGCTTTAACGGATCCTTCGCAAATACGCCGGCCCATGATCTGGGCGCAGCCGTGCTGCGCGAGATCGTGGCACGCGCTGGCATTGATGCGTCCGAGGTCAACGAAACCATCCTTGGGCAGGTGCTGACCGCGGCCCAAGGCCAGAACCCTGCCCGTCAGGCACATATCAACGCGGGCTTGCCGATCGAATCAGCCGCTTGGTCCATCAATCAAGTCTGCGGCTCCGGCCTGCGCGCCGTTGCTTTGGCCGCGCAACACATCCAACTGGGCGACGCTGAGATCGTGGCGGCAGGCGGCCAGGAAAACATGTCGATGAGCCCCCACGCACAGAACCTGCGCCCCGGTCAAAAAATGGGCGACATGCAGTTTATCGACACCATGATCAAAGACGGTCTTTGGGACGCGTTCCATGGTTATCACATGGGTCAGACCGCTGAAAACGTTGCTGAAAAGTGGCAAATCAGCCGCGAAGCGCAGGACCAGTTCGCTGTCGGGTCGCAAAACAAGGCCGAGGCGGCGCAGAAGGCCGGAAAATTCGCAGATGAAATCGTGGCCTATACGGTGAAAACCCGCAAGGGCGAAACCATTGTCGACCAAGACGAATACATTCGCCACGGTGCCACCATGGAAGTGATGCAGAAACTGCGCCCTGCCTTCACCAAGGACGGTTCGGTCACAGCGGCCAACGCGTCTGGCCTGAACGATGGCGCTGCAGGGGCATTGCTGATGTCGGCCGACAACGCCGAAAAGCGCGGCATCACGCCATTGGCGCGCATCGCGTCCTACGCCACCGTTGGTCTGGACCCGACGATCATGGGCGCGGGCCCAATCTATGCGTCGCGCAAGGCGTTGGAAAAAGCCGGCTGGAAACCAGAAGATCTGGATCTGGTCGAGGCGAATGAAGCCTTTGCAGCCCAAGCCTGTGCAGTAAACAAGGACATGGGATGGGATCCGGCCATCGTGAACGTGAATGGCGGGGCAATTGCGATCGGTCACCCCATCGGGGCCTCCGGCGCGCGAATTCTGAACACTTTGCTCTTTGAAATGCAGCGCCGTGGCGCGAAAAAGGGCTTGGCGACATTGTGCATTGGTGGCGGCATGGGCGTTGCCATGTGCCTTGAGCGCCCCTGAACTGGGTGGGATGCGGCTTGCGATAGCGTGCCGCATCCCAAATCTGACAGGTGTTGTCTCGCGGCTGATTGTACGGGGAATTGCAGGGCCGCTTGGGCACTGGAAATGAGCCTCAGCACCGCAGTCCGGGCACGCCAACTTACACGATGAGATCGTTTCAGATGTGCCTGCTTGCCCGATAAACTCGAGTTTCCCTATCTCAAATTGCCAATTCGCTTCTGGCCCAACGGTTCGCGGCACAGGCAAAAGTTTTCTTGCCGGGCGGATACGTCCTCATCAGACTTGAAAATCTTGCGTCCCCCGCCTTTACTGTTGCCATTCAAAGCTCTGTTGCTTAAACATTTTTGAACGAAATAAAATTGCGCAACGAATACCTCAGGCGAAACTTCGTTGCCCTAAGGGAGAGGATCACTATGTCACGTGTCGCACTTGTGACCGGCGGAAGCCGCGGAATTGGCGCTGCCATTTCAAAAGCATTGAAGGACGCAGGCTATACCGTTGCCGCAACCTATGCAGGTAATGACGAAGCAGCCGCAAAATTCACTGAAAGCACCGGCATCAAAACCTACAAGTGGAACGTCGCTGATTACGACGATTCCAAAGCCGGTATTGAGAAAGTCGAAGCCGATCTCGGACCGGTCGAAATTGTCGTGGCCAACGCCGGGATCACCCGCGATGCGCCGTTCCACAAGATGACAAAAGAGCAGTGGCACGAGGTGATCGACACCAACTTGACGGGCGTTTTCAACACGATCCACCCGGTATGGCCCGGCATGCGTGACCGCAAGTTCGGTCGGATCGTTGTGATCAGTTCGATCAACGGTCAGAAAGGTCAATTCGCGCAGGTAAACTATGCCGCGACCAAGGCTGGCGATCTGGGTATTGTGAAATCACTGGCGCAGGAAGGTGCGCGTGCCAACATCACGGCGAACGCGATCTGCCCCGGCTATATTGGCACGGACATGGTCATGGCGGTTCCAGAAAAGGTGCGCGAATCGATCATTGCCCAGATCCCTGCGGGTCGCTTGGGGGAACCCGAAGAAATCGCACGTGCCGTGGTGTTCCTTGTCAGTGATGACGCGGGCTTCATCAACGGTTCCACGATTTCTGCAAACGGCGCGCAGTTCTTCGTTTAATTCCGGCGCACGACGAGAAATCGAAATGGCCAGTGCATCGATGCGCTGGCCATTTGCGTTAACAAACTGTGGTCAATGTGACTGGCCAAACCGTACCACAAGTTATCCGCAGAATTCAGCCACGCTGCGATCAACGTTCGCGATTTTCGCTGCGTGGCGCGCCTCGCAACTTGCTACCGCGCCTGCCGACCCTCCATTCCCATGGTCAACATGCCCGACGACCAACTACACTTCGAACGAGGCTACTTTGAACATATTCAGGGTTTGCGTCGCGGCAATGATCGACTGGTCGCCCTTCTCGACAGACCTCCATACTTGGGATGCGGCAGCACGCGTTTTCTGCCCATCAATTTGTGCGCCTCGCCCGCCATGTTGCGCTTTTGAGTTCTGTCGCCTAGAGCATCGCAGGTCAGACCCCAGATGGTCGCATTCAAGGATCACATGATGTGCGAAATTAGCAAAACATCCGCCATCTCAGGCCCATCGCAAATCATTCAACGGGTTAAACTTTGACCAAATCGCGCGCCACATCGATCGGTTTTGGCGCGGTTTTGCTGTGGTCGCTGCTGGCGTTGTTGACAGTCGGCAGTGCGCCCACGCCACCGCTGCTTCTAAACACCCTGTGCTTTGGCATCGGCGGTGTACTGGGGTTGATCTGGTGTGCGGCTACGGGCACTTTGGGGGCCCTGCGTCACGTGCCGATGGGTGTTTATGTGTTCGGCATATTTGGTCTCTTCGGTTATCACGCCCTGTATTTCACCGCGCTGCGCCTTGCCCCGGCCGCCGAGGCAGGGTTGATCGCCTATCTTTGGCCCCTGCTGATTGTCGTATTTTCCGGTCTTTTACCGTCCGAAAAGCTGCTAAAGGGGCATATCATCGGGGCCCTTCTTGGGTTTGCGGGGGCCGCCTTGATCATCAGCAATGGTGCGGGCGGCTTTCAGGCACAATTTCTGCCCGGCTACATGCTGGCGCTGCTGTGCGCGCTGACCTGGTCCGGCTACTCGCTGCTGTCACGGCGCTTGGGCAGTGCGCCAACGGCGAGCGTGGTTGTCTTTTGCCTGGGATCATCTGCCCTGTCTTTGCCGCTGCATCTGATCTTTGAACAGACGGTTCTGCCGCAGACCGCCCTTGGCTGGGCCAGCATTTTGGGCCTTGGCCTTGGCCCGGTTGGGCTGGCATTCTATATTTGGGATATCGGAGTGAAACGCGGTGACATTCAGCTATTGGGCACCAGTTCCTATCTGGCCCCGCTGCTGTCGACGCTCATCCTTGTCGCATCAGGCGTCACACCTGCGCGTCCGGTTTTGTTCTGGGCCGCGATCCTTATTACTGGCGGCGCCCTATGCGCGGCGCGCGCCAGCTATGGTAAGTCTGGCCCGCGGGCTTAAGAGGATAGACGGTTAATTTCTTCTTTCAGACGAAGTTTCTCTTTCTTCATCGTAGCAACCTTCAGATCATCGATCCCTGGTGACCTTTGCGCCTGTTCCACGGCATCACTCATAGCCGAATGTTTGCGTTTCAGAGCCTCCAGATGTGCGTCAAATGCCATTTAAATCTCCTTGTTCAGTGTTGCGTGACCCCAATGAACCACGAAACATTTTTTGTGTCACGCGGCAGCGCAGCAATAATTTGAACAAGTTGAACGGTCGGCAGATTGATGCTTAGAAAACCAGCGCGGCACCATCGCGCAGGACGGCACGAATCAGTGGGACATAGCTGTCGCCATCCGCCAGATGCGTATCCCCCTGATGCATCACCAGGGGCGCATTCAGGCGAAACGCACCGCGCCCGCTTTTGCGTGCCCGCAGGATGATCAATTCAGCCGCGCGGCCGGTGCGCGGCGCAATTGGCAAAACCTCGATGCTGCCCATGTCATGCGGCAAGGCGCGGATCAGATCGGGCAACCGTTCGGCGCGGTGAATGAAATGCGCCTGTCCTTTGGGAGCCAACCGTTTGGCCGCAATATCGACCCACACCTGCAGCGATGTCTGTTCGCCCAATGCGCTTTCACGCGCGCTGTTTTCGGATGCAATCGACGCGTCCCGGTCGAAATAGGGCGGGTTCGCCAGCACATGGTCAAATTGTCGCTGGCGCAGGTCCAAAGGCATATCCGCAAGGTCCGCCTCGACCACCTCGAAATCCGGGGCATTGCGGCGCGCCAGATCGGCATAAGCGGGGTGCCTTTCCACGCCGCACAGCATCAATCCGGCCACCCGCGCGCCCAGACAAAGCGACGCCGCGCCGACCCCGCAGCCCAGTTCAAGCACCCGTTGCCCAGCCTGCGCCGGCACGGTTGCGGCCAACAATACATGGTCAACACCCGCACGGTAGCCCCTGCGCGGTTGCCACAATTGCACCTTGCCGCCAAGGAACGCGTCGCGGGTCAGGTCGGCTTCGTCAAAGCGTACCATACGGTCAGTCTGGAAGGCCGGTCGGGATGTCATTGTCGCGCAACACCCGCAAGGCGGCGGTGTGGCGATTTTCGTGCACCATAAGCCTGCGGGGGAAGATGCCGATGCCCCCTTCAAGCACGCTCATGTTTACGTCCAATGCAAAGCAGTCTATATCCTCGCCCTGAAGAAGGGCGCTGGCGAAAGCGATGATCGTAGGGTCTGTCGTGCGCAAAAGTTCCTTCATAACAGAGATGTAAAAACAATCTCCCGTGATTGTCGAGGCTTGTTGGTGGGATCATGTTAATGAAAAACAATACACATCAAAAACCGCATGACCGCATGGCCGAGTATCTGGCCAGCGATCTGACTGCGGTCAATGAACTGATCCGAAATCGCATGGCATCGGAACATGCCCCCCGCATCCCCGAAGTGACCGCGCATCTGGTTGACGCGGGCGGAAAACGCCTGCGCCCGATGCTGACGTTGGCCGCCGCGCATCTTTGCGGATACGACGGCCCCTACCACATTCATCTCGCCGCCACGGTCGAGTTCATTCACACGGCCACCTTACTGCATGACGATGTCGTTGATGAAAGCGCGCAACGGCGCGGGCGTCCGACGGCGAACCTGCTGTGGGACAACAAGTCATCCGTTCTGGTGGGCGATTATCTTTTTGCGCGCAGTTTCCAATTGATGACGGAAACCAACAACATGCGGGTCTTGTCGATCCTGTCGAATGCGTCGGCAACCATTGCCGAGGGCGAAGTCCTGCAATTGACCGCCGCGCAGAACCTGGCGACCAACGAAGGCATTTATCTGAAGGTTGTGCGCGGCAAGACCGCGGCGCTTTTTTCCGCAGCGACCGAGGTGGGCGGCGTGATCGCCGGGGCACCGGATGTGCAGGTCCGCGCCCTTTACGACTACGGCGATGCCTTGGGCATAGCCTTTCAGATCGTCGATGATCTGTTGGATTATCAGGGTGATAGCCAGGCCACCGGCAAGAACATCGGCGACGATTTTCGCGAACGCAAGCTGACGCTGCCCGTAATCAAGGCTGTGGCGCGCGCCAACGCCGAAGAGCGCGCTTTTTGGGCGCGGACTATCGAAAAGGGCCGTCAGGACGAGCGCGATCTGGATCATGCGCTGGCGCTGATGCACAAGCACGATACATTGGCGCAAACCCAGGTTGACGCGATGGCATGGGCCAAACGTGCGAAAACCGCTCTTGCCGTGCTGCCGAACCACGACGTGCGCGACATGCTGCATGATCTGGCCGATTACGTAGTGGCGCGCATCAGCTAAGCATCGGCGCGGCGGCCACCCACCATCCTGGCTGCGCCTTGGCGATCCGAGCGGCGACACCGGTGGCCCGCGCTTCAGATTCGAACAGGCCAAAGCAGGTCGCCCCTGACCCTGACATCCGTGCAATTATCGCGTCTTGCAGCGCGGCCAGACAGTTGGCAATGGCGGGGACGATCTGCAAGGCCGGCCCCTCAAGATCGTTGCGCTGCGTGGCCAGCCAATCCGCAAATGCAGGGGCCGTTTCAAAGGACGGAAGCACCGGCGGCATCGGTGGGTTCATCTTGGAGTCCAGCCGCGCAAACACGTCTGGCGTCGGCATCCCCTGATCGGGGTTGACCAACACCAGCCAGCACGGCGGCAGCGGCCCCGCAGGTACCAGATTTTCGCCGATGCCAGTCATCCGCTGGGGATAGGCGTTCAGGCAAACTGGAACATCCGCCCCCAGCACCGCCGTGTCATTCGGGATCGGAACCCCCCAATGCGCGCTTAACAGGGTCAGCGCCGCCGCTGCATCGGCAGACCCGCCGCCGATCCCTGCCGAGGCCGGCAACATCTTGGTCAGATGCAAGCGCGCGCCACGGCCCACTTCCGCGTCCAGCAACCGCGCTGCGCGGATGACCAGATTGCGCGCATCCAGCGGCGTGACAGCCGCGTAAGGGCCATCGACGGTAAGTTCCAGTTGGTCAGACGGTTCGACACGCAGCGTATCGCCGATGCCCGCCCGCACCACCAAACTGTCCAGCAGGTGATACCCGTCAGCGCGCTGCCCGGTGACATGCAGCGTCAGATTGACCTTGGCCCAGGCAGGTGCCGAGGCCGCCAGCCCCAAAGCCGCAGCGGTCTGTGTCATTTCGTGACAGACACCTTGGTCAACGGCGCGGCACCTTCTTCGGCCAGCACGGCATCCAGCCCGATCTCAAGCTTGCGGCGCATCCGGGCGGGATCGGCTTCGCTGTCGGTATCTTCGGGGTCGACAAAGGACAGGGCGCGCCGCCATTGGAATTCGGCCTCGCGCTGGCGACCCACGGCCCAATAAACATCGCCCAGATGGTCGTTCACCACCGGATCGATCGCGATCAGTTCTACCGCCCGCTCCATGCTATCGACTGCTTCGTCATAGCGACCAAGGCGGTACAGGACCCACCCCAGCGAATCCACGATATAGCCAGAATTCGGGCTTGCCGCGACAGCGCGTTCGATCATGTCCAGCGCCTCGTCCAATGCGCGGCCCTGTTCGACCAGGGAATACCCCAGATAGTTCAGCACCTGCGGCTGATCCGGGTTGATAGCAAGCGCGGCGCGAAAATCCGCTTCGGCCCCCACCCCATCGCCGCTGCGTTCCTTGGAAATACCACGTGCGTAAAACAGCACCCACTGCTGCGGATTGCTGTCTGGCGTCAGATCGATCGCCCGGTCGTAGGACAGGATCGCCGCGTCAAAATCGTCCTGCGCGCGCAAGGCATCGCCCAAGGCCGAATGTACCGACGGTTGATCGCCATGGCTGCGCGTCAGTTGCTGAAGTACCTCGATGGCTTGCTGCGGCTTGTCAGAACGGCGCAATGCTGCCGCACGACCCAGTTCGGCCGCGTGGTAGGCAGGATTGTCTGCCGGGACCTGCTGCAGTTCCTCGATCGCCAGCTCGTATTGGCCCAGGTTTTCCAACAGGTCCGCCGTCAGCAGCAGCGCATCGACATGATCGGGGCGCAGATGCCGCGCGATACGGGTGTAAAGCAGGACGTAATAATCGCCGGCGGATTCATTGCGCAAGACGGCTGCGAAGGTAAAAAACACCTCGGCGATGCCAGCCTTGGCGTCAGTGATATGGGTGAAGTTGACAGCCTCGCCATCCTTCAGCGCAGCCGTCAACGCCTCAAGCTCGGGGTCCGAGCTGTCGCCGAAACTGGACGACAGCAGG
>JBFGFW010000064.1:0-8956 GCA_041579395.1 Sulfitobacter sp. | reverse complement strand
TGACGGTGCGCAAACCGATATTAAGGGGGCCATGGGCGAAGATATCGATTCGCTGTTCATTTCCGGCGGGCTGGCAGCACAAGAAACCCGCACGGTGACACAACCCGATGAAACGGCGCTAACTACCTATTTGCAAAGAGAAATGGCATCGCCAACCTACACAATAGGACACCTGCGCTGACCTATTTAACGCTTGCGTTTCTGCGCTTGCGAAGTAATTAAGTTACGCAAATGCCCATGCAGGCGATACTTTATTACTTGAAAGGTGGATCATGTTGGACAACCTTCCGCGCGGTACGATCTGTATCGAAGACATCGAAATCGGCATGTTCCGGTACCTGCAAAAGGTCATCACCGACGAAGACATCGAGATGTTCGCCCAGGTCTCGACCGACCGGAACCCGGTGCATCTGGATGACGATTATGCTCGCGACACGATTTTCGAGGGTCGCATCGCGCATGGGATGCTGACCGCAGGGCTGATTTCGGCGGTGATTGGAGAGCAATTGCCCGGGCACGGAACGGTCTATCTGGGGCAGTCGCTGAAATTCCTCGCCCCGGTGCGTCCCGGTGACTTGGTCTATGCCGAAGTCAAAGTGACCGACATCGACTTTTCCCGGCGCCGGGTCAAAATGGACTGTCACTGTGCGGTGGACGGAAAGAAGGTCCTGGTCGGTGAGGCAACGGTCCTGGCTCCGTCGCGCAAGTTCGACTGATGTCGGCAGGTGGGGCGGGGGCCAGCCCCCACTGCCCTTCGGGCAGTCCCCCCGGGATATTTTTGAGCCAGAGAAGCCGGGGGGCTGCTTGTCAGCGGGTCAAGACGGGGCTACGACCTAGCCCATGGAAATCATTCGCGACTATAAAAACGTAGCACAGTCAGATCGCGGCGCATCGGCCGCGATTGGTAATTTTGACGGTGTGCATCAAGGCCATCGGTCGGTCATTGATCTGGCCCGCGCCGCGATGCCGGATGCCCCCCTTGGCGTGGTCACGTTTGAGCCGCATCCCCGCGAGTTTTTTGCCCCCGACGCGCCGCCTTTTCGGCTGATGGGCCGCGAGGCGCGCGCGCACCAGCTGGAAAAGATCGGCGTTGAGAAACTGTATGAAGTGACATTCGATGCGCAGTTGGCATCCCTCAGCCCCAAGGCATTCGCCAGCGACGTCTTGAAAGACGGATTGGGCCTGCGTCACGTGGTGATCGGTGCAGATTTCTGCTTTGGCAAGGCGCGCGCGGGCACTGCCGGGATGATGCAGGAATTCGGCGAGGAACTGGGTTTCGGGGTCACGGTGGCACCACTGATGGCGCAGGGAAACGGGCCTGTGTCATCCACCGCTATTCGTGCCGCCTTAAGCCAGGGCAGACCGCGCGATGCCGCAGAGATGCTGGGGCATTGGCACCGCATCGAGGGCCCGGTGCTGCACGGCGAAAAGCGCGGCCGCGATTTGGGTTATCCGACGGCGAACATGTCGATTGAAGGGCTGCACCCACCCGCCTTTGGTGTCTATGCGGTGCTGGTGGACGTGCTTGAGGGTCCGCAGGCCGGACGTTATCATGGGGTGGCAAGTCTGGGTGTACGCCCGATGTTCGGCGAAAACACCGCCAATCTAGAGACGTTCATTTTTGATTTTGTGGGTGATCTATACGGCAAGCACATTTCGGTCGCGCTGGTGGATCACCTGCGGGGCGAAGAAAAATTCGACAGCCTTGAGGGTTTGATCACACAGATGGATGCGGACAGTGCGCGCGCGCGTCAGTTGCTGGCAGCGTTATGAGCGATCCAATTGCAGCCAAAGGACTGGCCCCCCGGTTCTGGGAGAAGAAGCCGCTTGCCAAGATGTCCCCCGAAGAATGGGAAGCCCTGTGCGATGGCTGCGGCAAATGCTGTCTGAACAAGTTGGAGGACGAGGACACTGAAGAGGTGGCACTGACCCGCGTCGCCTGCCGTCTGCTGGACGACGCCACCTGCCGCTGCACCCATTACGAAAACCGCCACCAATTCGTGCCAGATTGCATTGTCCTGAAGCCCGGCAATCTGGACAGCCACGCCTATTGGATGCCGCAAACCTGCGCGTACCGACTGTTGTGGCAGGGCAAGCCGCTTTACGACTGGCATCCGCTGATCAGCGGCGACCCGGACACTGTCCACACAGCTGGAATCTCGGTTCAATATGACACCGTATCTGAATTCGACACCCCGTTCGAGGAATGGGAAGACCATATCATCGAGGAGCCGACCTGATGTTTTTTGCCTCTGACAACGCGGGGCCCGTCCACCCGCAAATAATGGACCGGCTTGCGCAGGCCAACACGGGCCATGCGATGCCTTACGGCAAGGATCCGATCATGGACGAGGTGCGCACCGCCATCCGTGACGCGTTCGAGGCCCCCGAGGCGGCGGTTTATCTGGTATCGACCGGCACGGCGGCGAATGCGCTGGCGCTGGCCTGCTACACCCAGCCCTGGCAAACGATCTTTTGTTCGACCACCTCGCATATCCACGAGGACGAGTGCAACGCGCCCGAGTTCTATGCCGGCGCGGCCAAATTGACGGTGATCGACACCGATGACCGCATGACCCCGGACGGCCTGCGCCGCGCCATCGAGAAATACACTGACGGCAACGTGCATGGTGCGCAGCGCGGTCCGGTGTCGATCACCCAGGTGACCGAGCGCGGGTCGGTGCACAGCCTGGACAACCTTCACGCATTGGCAGGGGTGGCCAGGGAGTATGGGCTGCCCGTTCATCTGGACGGTGCCCGCTTTGCCAATGCCATGGTCGCGCTTGGCTGCACCGCCGCCGAGATGACGTGGAAAGCCGGAGTTGACGTGGTCAGCTTTGGCGGCACCAAGAACGGCTGCATGGGGGTCGAGGCGGTCGTTTTCTTTGACCCGGCCAAGGCCTGGGAGTTCGAGCTGCGACGCAAGCGCGGCGCGCATCTGTTTTCAAAGCACCGCTTCTTGTCGGCGCAAATGGCGGGTTACCTGCAAGACGGGCTGTGGAAAACCATCGCGCAGCAAGCTAATGACAATGCCGCTAATCTTGCCCAAGGTCTGCGCAACGCTGGTGCCGTGTTCCTGCATCAACCGGATGCCAACATGATCTTTGCCAGCTGGCCCCGCCGCGTTCATGCAAAACTGCATGCGGCAGGGGCCAAATATTATATCTGGGACGGATCGCTGGAGGGCGACGACGCGGAGGCTTTGGTAGGCGCGCGGCTGGTCTGCGACTGGTCCATCGGCAAACCTGCGATTGATCAGTTCCTGTCGCATTTCTAGCGGCTAGGCGGCCTGCAGAAACGCGCGCACTTCGTTCGCGAAAGCAACCGGATGGGTCAGCGGGGCCATGTGCCCTGCCCCTTCAATGGCGCGGCGTGTGACGTTGGGCAGCCGGGACGCCAGCGAGGTGCTGATCGCGTCTGCGATGTCGCCCGAAGTGGCACCCTCCATCAGCAGGACGGGCATGGTTGCGCGGGCAAAACGCCCCGGCTCAAGCAGCCCGGCGCTGTCATCGCGCAGAAACGGCTGGCTGGCGGGAACGAAATGAATGCGATCGGCCATGTACTGGCGCAGCTTTTCCGGCGTTTTGTCCCAGCCGCTGCCATCGCCCCACCCGGTGTTGAAGACGCGGGCGGCCTCCATCATGTCGCCGCTGCTGAAAGCCGCATCAAACGAAACGCTGTTTTGCATGCCAGCGGTGACCCGCGCGGGATCATCGGCAACGGCGGCGGCAAAATAGACCGGTTCGAACATCGTCAGGCTGCGCACCAGTTCCGGGCTTTCGATGGCCAGCCGCAGCCCCACCGTCGCCCCGAAGGAATGGCCGATAATGTCCATCGGCTCGGTCAAAAGGTCACGCGCCATATTGGTGGCAACGTCGTGCACGTTGCCCTGCCCATCCCAATCGCCCGATTTGTCATGCGATGGCAAATCATAAGCGAGCAGCGTCAGATCGTCGCCCATGGCTTCGCCCACGTCGCGCCAGGCACCGGAATGCGCCAAGGTGCAGTGAATCGCCAGCGCCTGACGCGCGCCTTGTCCAAAGCGGCGGGAAAATATTCCAGGCGTCACAGGCGACCCGACAAATGCAGATCAAGGTCTTCAAGCCGATCCTGACCCCAGAATTTCTGTCCATCTGCCAGAATGTAGAAAGGTGCGCCGAACACGCCCCGCTCGACCGCCTCTTCGAGAGTGCGGGCATAGGTATCTGCCCCCTGCAACAGCCCCTTTTCCGCAATCGCCGGATCAAAACCCGCACGCGTCAGACAATCGCGCACCACATCATCCTGCGCGATATCGCGGTCTTCGACCCAGACGGCCTGCATGATCAGGTGGCATAGCTTGGCCACATCACCGCCTTCGTTCTGCGCCGCAATGATCGCATAGGACGACGGTGCGCCATTGGTGGGCCAGAACGCAGGTTTCAGCTTGAAGGGCATGCCTAACTTTTTCGCCTGACGCGGCAATTCCATCGCGCGATATTCCTGACGGCTGGGGTGGCGATCCTTGGGCGATTGCCCGCCTGTGCGCCCGAACGCTGTCACCAGATCGAACGGTTTATAGGTGATCGTAGCACCATGCGTGGCGGCAATGGTTTCCAGACGGTCACCCGCCAAATAGGCATAGGGTGAAAGCGTGGAAAAAAAATAGTCGATATGGGCCATTTGGCTCTCCGATGGGGTCTGTGCAGCTTTGCCCGACGGTAAGGCCATGTTAAGCGGTGTCAACGTCACGATTCTGTCAACGAGTATGCAACCGGGGACCTTTGCACATGGCTCAAACCTCTGAACCGAAATTGATCTCAGGTAACGCGAACATGCCACTGGCCAAAGCGATTGCGCGGCGGATGTCGCTGCACCGGGGGGTCAATGTGGGGCTGGTCGATGCGCGGGTCGAGCGGTTCAACGATGGCGAGATTTTCGTCGAAGTGTTCGAGAACGTGCGTGGCGAGGATATGTTCATCATTCAGCCGACATCGAACCCGGCCAATGACAATCTGATGGAATTGCTGATCATGGCGGACGCGCTGCGCCGGTCGTCGGCGGCGCGTGTCACGGCGGTGCTGCCCTATTTCGGCTATGCCCGTCAGGATCGCCGCACCAAGGCGCGCACACCGATCACCGCCAAGCTGGTAGCCAACATGATGGTCGGCACCGGGATCGAGCGCATTCTGACGATGGACCTGCACGCGGCACAGATTCAGGGCTTTTTTGATATCCCCGTGGACAACCTTTATGCGTCGCCGGTGTTCGCGTTGGACATCAAGAACGAATTCAAGGACCGCATGGGCGAGTTAATGGTGATTTCGCCTGACGTCGGCGGTGTGGCACGGGCGCGCGAGCTGGCCAAGCGGATCAACTCCCCCCTTGCCATCGTGGACAAACGCCGCGAAAAACCGGGCGAGATTGCCGAGATGACGGTGATCGGTAACGTGACCGGCAAGATTTGCCTGATCGTCGACGACATATGCGACACTGCCGGCACTTTGTGCAAAGCGGCTGAAGTGTTGCTCGAAAACGGTGCCAAAGAAGTGCACTCCTACATCAGCCATGGCGTGATGTCGGGCCCTGCGGTCGAACGGATCAGCAATTCCGTTATGAAATCACTGGTGATCACCGACAGCATCGCGCCGACGCCCGCAGTCAAGCAGGCCGCGAATATCCGCATCGTCCCAACCGCGCCGATCTTTGCGCAGGCGATCCTGAACATCTGGAATGGCACATCGGTGTCATCCCTGTTCGATGCCGATACGCTGGAGCCGATCTATGACGGCATGTACAAATCCAGCTAGGCGGCATGGCGGCCTAGTACAGCTGCCAATCATCGTCCTGCGCCAGTGGGACAATCGCCATCCATGAAATCCGCACCCGCGCGATGCGTGTGTCGCCCCATGTGCGGAAAACCAGATCAAACCCGTCTTCGGTCACGTTTTCTGACCGCAAGTCGGCCCGCATGACCGTGGCATTGTCCACATCCCACAGCGCCAGTGACGCCTGAACTGTCGGCTCTTCCTTGAAGGGGGTCGTGAACAGGATCCTGCGTCGTCTCTCGCGCTGGCCAGAGCCTGTCCACATCTCGCCGCCGTCCTCGAAATCGGAGAACAGCACTGTTTCCCCGCTTTCGACCCCGACGCTATTCCCGTTCATTCGCTTCATCTTGCAACTTCAATCCGATACCGCGCAACTTTGTACGGTTTTCAACCATCGCGTTTGCAATTGAAAGCAAAAAGGCCCCGCAAAGCGAGGCCTTCCTGATCAAATCTAAAAGGGAGCGTCAGAGGCTGGGCTGTTTGCTCGACAGGCCGATCTCGTCACCCATGGCAACCATGTCAGCCAGCAACTTGGCTGCTTCGTCAACCGGACCGGGTTCATTGGCGACGTTGTCTTTTGCCGAACTATAGGTGGTCTGCGCCTCGGCCATCATTTCGTCCAGATGGGCCTGAGTCATGTCACCCTTTGGCACCGCACGCTCGGCCAAAACCGAGACGCCCTGCTCTGAGATTTCAGCAAAGCCGCCTGTCACCACATATTCAGTGGTGCCATCCGGGCCAACCACACGCAGCACACCAGGGCGCAGCGTGGTGATGGTGGGGGCATGATCAGGCATTGCTGTCATGTCCCCGTCTGCACCCGGAATCTGAACGGCCGTCACCTGCATCGAGGCCAGCCGCCGCTCGGGCGAAACGAGGTCGAATTGCATTGTGTCTGCCATTGTCAGCGCTCCTTAAGCGGCGTCTGCCGCCATTTTCTCGGCTTTCGCCTTCACTTCTTCGATGCCGCCAACCATGTAGAAGGCACCCTCTGGCAGGTGATCGTAATCGCCCGCGACAACAGCCTTGAAAGACTCGATTGTCTCAAGCAACGGAACCTGCTTACCGTCTGACCCGGTGAACACCTTGGCCACGTCGAAAGGCTGGCTAAGGAAGCGTTCGATCTTGCGCGCACGGGCCACGGCCAGCTTGTCGTCTTCCGACAATTCGTCCATGCCAAGGATCGCGATGATATCTTGCAGCGACTTGTAGCGCTGCAAAACACCCTGAACGTCACGGGCCACGTTGTAATGCTCTTCGCCAACGATGGACGGATCCATCAGACGCGAGGTCGAGCCGAGCGGATCAACGGCGGGATAGATACCCTTTTCCGAGATCGAACGGTCCAGAACCGTTGTCGCGTCAAGGTGGGCAAACGATGTCGCAGGTGCCGGGTCGGTCAGATCGTCCGCAGGAACGTACACGGCCTGAACGGACGTGATCGAACCGGATTTGGTCGACGTGATGCGTTCCTGCATCTGGCCCATGTCGGTTGCCAGCGTCGGCTGATAGCCAACCGCGGATGGGATACGGCCAAGAAGGGCCGACACCTCGGAACCCGCCTGGGTAAAGCGGAAGATGTTGTCGACGAAAAACAGAACGTCGGTACCGGACTGGTCGCGGAACTGCTCGGCTAGTGTCAGACCTGTCAGGGCCACACGCATACGTGCACCGGGGGGTTCGTTCATCTGGCCGTACACCAACGCAACCTGCGATTTCTCAAGGTTTTCAATGTTAATGACGTTGGATTCGATCATCTCGTGGTACAGGTCGTTCCCTTCGCGGGTACGCTCGCCCACACCGGCGAAAACCGAATAGCCCGAGTGTACTTTGGCGATGTTGTTGATCAATTCCATGATCAGAACGGTCTTGCCGACGCCGGCACCACCGAAAAGACCGATCTTGCCGCCCTTGGCGTAGGGGGCCAGTAGGTCGATAACCTTGATGCCGGTTTCCAGCACTTCGGATGTGGTCGACTGCTCGGCGAATTCGGGCGCGTCAGCGTGGATCGAGCGGCGCTCGTCCGACTTGATCTCGCCTTTTTCGTCAATAGGCTCGCCCACGACGTTCATGATCCGGCCCAGTGTGGCGTTGCCAACAGGAATCGAGATCGGGCCGCCGGTGTCTTCAACCTTTTGGCCACGCACCAGACCTTCGGTCGCGTCCATCGCGATCGTCCGTACGGTGTTTTCGCCAAGGTGCTGAGCCACTTCGAGGACCAGCTTCTTGCCGTGGTTTTCCGTAATTACAGCGTTAAGAATCTCCGGCAGGTGATCCTCGAACTGCACATCGACGACAGCGCCGATGACTTGTGTGATTTTGCCGACTGCATTTGCCATGTCGTTTCTCCGATTTGTTCTACAGCGCTTCCGCGCCGGAAATGATTTCGATCAGCTCGTTGGTGATGACGGCCTGACGCGAGCGGTTGTACAGGATGGTCAGATCTTCGATCATCTCGCCTGCGTTCCGTGTCGCGTTGTCCATTGCCGACATCCGGGCACCCTGTTCAGAGGCCGCGTTTTCCAGCAAAGCCGAGAAGATCGCCGTTGCGACGCCGCGCGGCAACAGATCGGCCAGGATGGCCTCTTCGCTGGGCTCGTAGTCGAACAGTGTTGTCGCCTCGCCCGCGCCTTCTTCTGCGTCGAATGAAGCGGGGATGATCTGCTGTGCTGTCGGGGTCTGGCTGACGACGTTGACGAACTTTGCATAAAAGATCGTCGCAACGTCAAACTCGCCCGCGTCGAAGCGACCAAGCACATCTTTCGCGATGCCTTGCGCATTGGCATAGCCAAGACGCTTGACGTCGGAAAGGTCAACGTGACCCACGATGTTCTTGGCAAAGTCGCGGCGGATGCTGTCGCGGCCTTTTTTGCCGACGGTCAGGATTTTCACTTCTTTGCCTTCGCCGATCAGGCGACGGGCGTGCACTTTGGCCAGCTTGGCGATGTTGGCGTTAAAGCCACCGCACAGGCCACGCTCTGCTGTCATCACGATCAGCAGGTGCACCTTGCTCGCGCCTGTTCCGCTTAGCAGCTTTGGCGCAGAGTCAGAGCCACCCACCGACGCCGCAAGCCGCGACATCACGGCGTTGAACCGCTCTGTGTACGGGCGCGACTGCTCGGCAGCTTCCTGCGCGCGGCGAAGCTTCG
>JBFGFW010000063.1:0-9057 GCA_041579395.1 Sulfitobacter sp. | reverse complement strand
GTTTCCCGGTGTCGGGTGGCGCGGGATCATCATCGCCAGCATCAGCGAAATCGCCGCCATGCCCGCCGCCAGAAAAAACACCGCCGCCGGGGACACCAGCCAAAGCAGGCCCAGCCCCACGGGCAGAAACACCGCTGCGATATGGTTGATGGTGAACGCAACAGCAGCGGTCGGGGCGATATCACGCGGATCGGCGATCTTCTGGAAATAGGTTTTCAGCGCCAGCGCAAGGGCAAAGAACATGTGATCCAACACATACAATGCAGCCGCGACCACGACACCCCAGCCCAGATAATACACCCCGCCATAGCTGAGGAAAACGATGATCAGCCCGATGTACTCAACGCCCAGCGTCCGCCGTTCGCCGAAATAGCCAACCGCCCGCCCCATCAGCGGGGCAAAGATCATGTTGGCGATCAGGTTGATCAGATACAGCAGCGTGATTTCATGCACGTCAAAGCCGAACCGCTCCACCATCATGAATCCCGCGAAGACCACGAAAATCTGCCGCCGCGTGCCCGACATGAATTGCAGCGCGTAATACAGCCAATAGCGCTTGCGCAGCACCATCTTCTTGATCTGCGGTGTGGGTGCCTCAAACTGCGGGTACGCCACCAAGGCCACGATGGCGATCGTGGCCGTGACACCGCCGCCGATCATATAGACGATATTATAGGACAGGCTTAACGTGTCCCACAGTGCCATGATCGCCAGATAGGCTACCAGGGTGGCCGCCGATCCCGACGCCATCAGCCATCCGATCATGCGCGGTGCGTCTTCGATTTTCAGCCATTGCAATTGCAGCGATTGGTTCACCGTCTCGTAATAATGAAACCCGATAGAGCTTAGCATCGTCACTGTCAGAATGCCGCCCAGCGTCGGAAACCACGCGGTCACCGCTGTCGCCACCCCCAGCAGGATCAGCGACACGAGGCCCAACACCTGTTCGCGCACAAAGATGATGATCGCGATGACGCCGACGGCCAGAAATCCGGGGATTTCGCGCACTGTATGCAACAATCCGATGTCAGCGCCATCAAACTGCGCAGCCTCGATGACAAAGTTATTCAACAGCGCCGACCAGGTGTTGAAAGCCACCGGCATCGCCAGCGCCATCAAGAACAGCAGCGCCACGGGACGCCGCCAGAACGGCTGATGCTTGGCATCTTCAAGGGTCACAAATTCAGTCATGTTCAGGCCAATACGCCGCTTCCCACCCCTTGACGAGATCAAATCTCAAGGACAAATCGTCCCCTCCCAGCCCCACCGCTTGTTCCAAATGGAAAAAAATCCTCGCCGAAGGCACGTCTTGCCCCCTTTGGGGCAAGACCAAGAAAGACTCAGTAGAAACTTTGCGGATCTATATCGACGGCCAGCCGCATGTCCCCTTTCAGACGCAACTGCCCCACCCATTTCACCAGCGCGTCCTGCAAGGGCACTGACTTATCTGCCTTGACCAACAGCCGTACGCGGTGACGCCCCCGCACCCGCGCAATCGGGGCGGGTGCGGGGCCATAGACCTGCGCGCCGACGGCGCGCAACGGGCCGTCTTGGCGTGCCAGTTGGTTGCCTGCATCAAACACCGCCGCGACATCCGGACCGCTCAGGATAATCCCGGCCATGCGCCCATAGGGCGGCACCCCGGCCTGCCGCCGTTCGGCGGCTTCGGCCGTCCAGAACCCTTCTTCGTCGCCCGCCAAGATCGCGCGGATCACCGGGTGATCCGGCTGATAGGTCTGCAGCAGCGCGGCCCCCGGTGCCTCGGCGCGTCCGGCCCGACCCGCAACCTGCCGCATCAGTTGAAATGTCCGCTCTGCCGCGCGCAGGTCCGATCCCATCAGCCCCAGATCCGCGTCTATCACCCCCACCAGGGTGAGATTGGGAAAGTTGTGCCCCTTGGCGACCAGTTGCGTGCCGATGATGATGTCGGCGGCACCGTCGGCGATTCCGGCGATTTCGGCCTTCAGCGCGCGGGCCGATCCGTACATGTCGGAACTCAGCGTTGCGACCCGCGCGTCCGGCCAAAGCAGTGCCGCCTCTTCGCCCAGCCGCTCAACGCCCGGACCCACGGCGGCCAGCTTGCCCGTCGCATCGCAGGACGGGCAGGTTTCGGGCATCGGTTTGCTTTCGCCGCATTGATGGCAGACCAGCCGCTTGAGGAACCGGTGCTCGACCATCCGCGCGTCGCAGTCATCACAGCCGATCTGGTGCCCGCAGGCGCGGCACAGCGTGACCGGCGCATAGCCGCGTCGGTTGATGAACAGCATCGCCTGCTCGCCACGCTCCAGCCGCTTGTCAACTTCGGCGCGCAGCGTGGGTGACACCCATTTGTCGCTTGGCAGGCCTTCGGTCCGCATGTCGATTGACCCCATCTGCGGCATCACCGCCGGGCCAAATCTTGAGGTCAGCTCGACCCGCGTGTATTTCCCCGCCTCGGCGTTTGCCCAGCTTTCCAGCGATGGCGTGGCCGAGGCAAGCACCACCTGCGCGCCACAGATCGATGCGCGCAACACGGCCATGTCGCGGGCATTGTAAAGCACGCCCTCTTCCTGCTTATACGACGTGTCATGTTCTTCATCGACCACGATCAGGCCCAAATTCTGAAACGGCAGAAACAGCGCCGACCGCGCGCCGATCACGACCTGCGCCTGGCCCTGCCCCACCCTCCGCCAGATCCGGCGGCGTTCGGTCATGGTGGCACCTGAATGCCATTCGGCGGGCTTCGCGCCAAACCGCGCCTCGACCCGGTGCAAAAACTGTTCGGTCAGCGCGATCTCGGGCAGCAGCACCAGCGCCTGCCGCCCCGCCTTTAGGGCTGCGGCGACGGCTTCGAGATAAACCTCGGTCTTGCCCGATCCGGTGACACCGCGCAGCAGCGTCGTGCCATAGCTGCCCGATGCGACCCCTTGCGCCAAAACCGCCGACGCTTCCGCCTGATCGTCGGTCAATTCCTTGCTGAGCAGGCTGGGGTCCATCCGCGCAAACGGCAGATCGCGCGGGCTGTCGTGTTCGATCACCGCGTCCTGCGCCACCAACCCCTTGATCACCGACGCCGTCACGCCCGCCATGTCGGCCAGTTCCTTTAGCGTGAACGACAGATCACCGTATTCCGCCAATGTCTCGATCACCCGGCGGCGGGCGTCGGTCATGCGGTCGGGATCGGACAGACCCCGCCGGTAAATCTTGCGCATCGAGGGCGGGTCGCCCAAGCCCGGCGCACGGGTGGCCAGCCGCAGCATCGCGGGCATCGGGGTAAGCGTGTAGGCTGCCGACCGCATCAGGAACAGCCGCAGTTCTTCACGCATGGGGGCCGCGTCCAGCACCCGGATGACCGACCTGATCTTTGACAGATCGTAATCGCCCTGCCCCGGCCCCCAGACCACTCCCAGCACTTTGCGCGGCCCCAATGGCACCTCGACAAAAGCCCCCAGATGACAGCCGCCCTCAGGTGCCTTGTAATCCAACGCCCGCCCCAAGGGCTGGGTCGTCAGCACGGCAACCAGTTCGCCTTGATGAAAAAATTCAGGGGTGCTCACCAAGTGCTCCGGCCTATGGTTGCGGGAATCAGGGTTCCAGATTTGCGGTTCATGCGCTAAAGCCCTTGGCAACAGACATAGCCATTCACGCTGCCTATTCCAACCGGAAGGACGAAACATGAAATTCTTCGTAGATACCGCCGAAATCGACGCCATTGCTGAATTGAACGATCTGGGGATGGTTGATGGGGTCACCACGAATCCGTCACTGATCCTGAAATCAGGCCGCAACATTCTGGAAGTCACCAAAGAGATCTGTGATCTGGTCGACGGCCCCGTGTCCGCCGAGGTTGTCGCCCTGAACGCCGATGATATGATCGCCGAGGGCCGCAAGCTGGCCGACATCGCACCCAACATCACCGTCAAGCTGCCGCTGACCTGGGATGGCCTGAAAGCGTGCAAAGTGCTGACGGGCGAGGGCAAGATGGTGAACGTCACCTTGTGCTTTTCCGCCAATCAGGCGCTGATCGCTGCCAAGGCAGGTGCCACGTTCATTTCGCCCTTCATCGGGCGACTGGACGACATCAACCTTGACGGCATGGACCTGATCCAAGACATCCGCACGATCTACGACAACTACGGGTTCGAGACGCAGATTCTTGCCGCTTCGATCCGGTCGGTGAACCACGTGCTGGACGCGGCCCGGATCGGCGCAGATGTGATGACCGCCCCGCCCGAAGTGATCAAAAAGCTTGTCTCGCACCCGCTGACCGACAAGGGGCTTGAGCAATTCATGGCGGACTGGAAAAAGACCGGCCAGAATATCCTGTGATACGATACTGGTGAAACCATGGTCGGCACGCCGCTGGCAGGCAATGCGTGCCGACCATGCATAAGGCATCGCGGAAAAAAAGATGAATCTTGGCCATTGGTGGCGCTTCTTACTGTTGGCTTGAGCGGCCTAGAAACCCGATCTGGCCGAAATTACGGCGAAAACTAAGAATAAAAATGCAGATTTTGGTGCGCCCACATGGTATGCCGGACAAAAATAAGAACGAGACGAGCATGAGCAGTAACCAGAAAATCGAAGATTCCCTTCGCGAAGCGATCATTTCGCAGCCCGATGTCATCTTGGACGACAACGACGTGATGCAGGCCCTGATTGCCGCGAACGAACGCGCGATGGGGGGCAACATCGTGGATTTGCGCGGCATCGCCATGGACCGCCTTGAAACACGGCTGGACCGTCTGGAAGACACCCACCGCAACGTGATTGCCGCTGCCTATGAAAATCTGGCCGGCACCAACCAGATTCACCGGGCCATCCTGCGGATGCTGGACCCGGTCGAGTTTGAAACCTTCCTGCGCGATCTTGGTGGCGACGTGGCCGATATCCTGCGGGTCGATGCCGTCAAGCTGGTGCTGGAATCGGTGCAAAACGACAATGACCCGGCCGTGCAACGCCTAGGCGATGTGCTGAACGTGGCCGAGCCCGGCTTTATCGATGATTACCTAAGCGCCGGGCGCGGTGGCACGGTTCGCCATGTCACTTTGCGCGGCGTGCAGCACAGCCCTGAATCGGTCTATGGCGGCGCTGCCGACTGGATCCGCTCAGAGGCGTGCCTGAAGCTGAATTTTGGCGAAGGGCGGCTGCCCGGCCTGCTGATCCTCGGGTCGGAAGACCCGCATATGTTTGGCGCGCAGCAGGGAACCGACCTATTGGGTTTTTTCGCCGGCGTGTTCGAGCGCACGATGCGCCGCTGGCTGTCTTGAGCGGCGGGTCAAACACCCTGCTGATCAGTCCCGCCGCGCGGGACGCCCTGCAAACCTGGCTGGAACATCAGCGCGCCCTGAAAGGCGCGGCTGACAATACCATCACCGCGTATCAGGGTGACGTGACTGATTTCCTGGCCTTCATTACCCTTCACAAAGGCGACCCTCAGGGCTTGGGCGCGTTGGCCAAGATCACCATTTCCGACATGCGCAGTTGGATGGCGCAGACCCGTGGCGCAGATGTCGGGCCGCGGTCCATGGCGCGCAAACTGTCCGCGGTCAAAGCGTTCTATCGCTGGCTGGCCGAACGCGAAGGATTCGAGCCGACGGCGGTTCTGTCAACGCGCTCCCCGAAATTCCCCAAAAAACTTCCGCGTCCCTTGGATATTGAAGCGGCGAAGGCGATGATCGACTGTGTCGAACTGCAATCGCGTCATCCATGGGTCGCGGTGCGGGATGTGGCCGTGCTGACCCTGTTGTGGGGCTGTGGGTTGCGGATATCCGAAGCGTTGGGATTGAAAGGCGGCGATGCGCCCCTGCCAGACGTGCTGCGGATCGTCGGCAAGGGGAGCAAGGAGCGCGTCGTGCCGGTGCTGCCTGCCGCCCGCGATGCGGTCGATGCATATCTGCGGGTCTGCCCCTATCCGCAGGAGCGCGACGCGGCGCTTTTCAAGGCGGTGCGCGGCGGTCCCTTGGCGGCCCGTGCGATTGCGCAAGTGATGGCTCACGCCCTCATGCAGCTTCGATTGCCTGCAACCGCCACACCACATGCGCTGCGCCACAGCTTTGCCACGCATCTGATGGATGCGGGGGGCGACCTGCGTGCCATTCAGGAACTTCTTGGTCATGCATCTCTGTCGACCACGCAGGCCTATACCGCCGTCGATACCGCGCGGCTGATGGAGGTCTATAATCGCGCCCACCCCAAGGCTTCGGGGTAAATCGCCGCCTCGTCCATGGCCGATTTCCCTGCGGAAATCGGACCGGAATTTTTGAAAAATTCCGCGCGCGCCTATCTGTCCAGTTGCGCCACGAAATCCTGCGCTGCCTTTGTCGGATCTTCTGCGCCAGCCGCCACCCTGTCGCTTAATGCCTTCAACGCGGCCTTGGCCTTTGGGGCCTCAAGCTGCGCCAAAAGCGCTTGTTTCACCGACTGTTCGAACCAATATCGCGCCTGATCGGCCCGTGTGCTTTGCCAAAAGCCCTGTCCGCGGCGCCAGTCGGTCAACGTTTTCACGTCGTCCCACACGTCGACCAGACCGCTTTCCTCCAGCGCCGACACCATCATCGCCTTGGGAAACCCGGCCGGATCCTGCGGGCGCTTGCGCAACAGACGCAACGCGCCTGCGTAATCCGCGCAGGTCCGCGACGCGGCAGGCTTCAGATCGCCGTCGGCCTTGTTCACGACGATGATATCGGCCATCTCCATGATCCCGCGTTTGACGCCTTGCAGTTCATCCCCACCTGCCGGGGCCAGCAGCAGCAAGAACACATCCGACATTTCCGCCACAACCGTTTCCGATTGCCCGACGCCCACGGTTTCGATCAGAACCACGTCAAAACCGGCGGCCTCGCACAGGGTCACGGCCTCGCGGGTGCGGCGCGCCACGCCGCCCAGATGGGTCTGGCTGGGGGACGGGCGAATAAACGCGGCCTTTTCGCGCGCCAGCAGGTCCATCCGGGTCTTGTCGCCCAGAATAGACCCGCCCGACCGCGACGAAGACGGATCAATCGCCAGCACCGCAACGCGCAGGCCCTGTGCGATCAGCATCATGCCAAAGCTTTCGATGAAGGTCGATTTGCCCACCCCCGGCGTGCCGGACAAACCGATCCGCAGCGCCTCGTGGTGCTTGGGCAGCGCGGCCAGTAATTCCGTCGCCTGCGCGCGATGATCGGCGCGCGACGATTCGACAAGCGTGATCCCCCGCGCCAATGCACGCCGTTCACCCGCGACGATGCCCTTGGCCAACGTTTCGATATCCATGCCACAGCCCCTTTGCCTTGGCATGCATGTTTCGGGGGATGTGGCGCAAATGTCCAGTCCAACGCGGGCCTTGGCGGCGCGGGTGTGATGACCCATAAGTCGGGGCATGGCTTTTGAACTTCCCATCGATCACGTCTTGCCGCAGGTCATCGCAGCATTGCGCCAGTCCGGACGCGTGGTGCTGCAGGCCCCGCCCGGTGCCGGCAAAACGACGCGCGTGCCGCTGGCGATACTGGACGCGGGTCTGACCAACGGCCGGATCATCATGCTGGAACCGCGGCGCCTGGCAGCCCGCGCCGCGGCAGAGCGGATGTCGGCCACGCTGGGCCAGGACGTGGGCCAGACAGTCGGCTTTCGCGTGCGCGGCGCATCGGCCATCAGCAAGGCCACCCGGATCGAAGTCGTCACCGAAGGCATCCTGACCCGTATGCTGCAGGAAAACCCCGACCTACCCGGCGTGGGTGCGGTGATATTCGATGAGTTTCATGAACGGTCCCTGAATGCCGATCTGGGGCTGGCCCTGTGTCTTGAGGTGGCGGGCGCGCTGCGCGACGATCTGTTGCTGGTGGCGATGTCGGCAACGCTGGACGCGGCACCGGTGGCCGCCCTGATGGACGCGCCGATTGTCACGTCAGAGGGGCGCAGTTTTGCCGTCACCCCGCAGTGGCTGGACCGCCCGATCGGCAAGCAGCGGTTTGAACAGGCGGTCGCCGATCTGGTCCTGCACGCTTTGGACAGCGCCCCCGGCTCAGCCTTGGTGTTTCTACCCGGCGAAGGCGAAATTCGCCGGGTCGAGGGCTTTTTGAAAGATCGCCTGCCGCGCGATTGCATCCTTGCGCCGCTGTTCGGCGCGATGGAGTTCAAGGCGCAGCGTGCGGCCATCGCCCCCGCGGAAAACGGCCGCAAGATCGTCCTGGCCACATCTATCGCCGAAACCTCGCTTACGATCGAAGGCATCCAGATCGTAGTGGATGGTGGGCGGGCACGGCGGGCGCAGTTCGATCCAGCATCGGGCATGTCCCGGCTGGTGACGGAACGGGTCACGCGCGCCGAAGCGACCCAGCGGGCGGGCCGTGCGGGCCGCGTGTCGGAAGGTGTTGCATTCAAGCTTTGGACCAAGGGCGAAGAAGGCGCATTGGCGGCCTTCCCGCCCGCCGAAATCGAAGTGGGCGATCTGGCGTCCTTCGCGCTTGAACTGGCGATGTGGGGCGCGCAGGCGGCGGATCTGGCGTTTGTCACGCCCCCCCATGACGGTCGGCTGGCCGAAGCCCAAAGCGTGCTGCAGATGCTGGGTGCGCTGGATGCCGCCGGGCGCATTACCGATCACGGGCGGGCTTTGGCACGGCTGCCGCTGCACCCACGGTTGGCGCATATGGTGGCAGTGGGCGGGCGCAGCGCCCCGCAGGTTGCCGCGATTCTGTCAGAGCGCGACCCGCTGCGCAGTGCGCCGGTTGATCTGGCGCTGCGGCTGGACGCCGTCGCGGGCAAACGCACTTTGGGCGAGGTCAACCACGCCACGATTGCCCGCATCCGGAAGGAGGCAAAGCGGCTAGAGCGCGGACAACAGGTGAACGGGCCTGACGCGCTTGGCGTGTTGGCGGCGCTGGCCTATCCCGACCGCGTGGCCCTGCGGCGCAAGGGCGACGCGCCGCGCTATGTGATGTCGGGCGGCAAGGGCGCGGTCATGCCCGACAGCGATCCGATGGCGGGCGACCGCCTGCTGGTGGCGACAGATCTGGACGGGGACCCCCGCGAGGCGCGGATCCGACAAGCCGCGCGTCTGTCAGAAGCCGACTTGCGCGACACGTTTCCCGATCAGATCGC
>JBFGFW010000062.1:0-9070 GCA_041579395.1 Sulfitobacter sp. | reverse complement strand
TGGGTGATGCTGATCACGGTACTTTTCGCGCTGTTCCGGGCACCGATCGCGGACAGATGGTTCGCCGCCCTGCCTGTGGGGCTTTACGCGGGCTGGCTTAGTGCTGCTTCCTGCGTGTCGTTGGGCCTGCTGGCCGCTGGCTATGGCTGGATGAGCGCGGACACGGCCGGTCTGGTGTTCGTGGGGCTGGCAATCGTGATCGCTGCTGGGGTGCAATCCACTTTGATGCGCGCGCCGACCTATGGAATCGCGGTGATCTGGGCGCTGATCGGCATCATCGTACGCGATTATGCGTCAGCCCCCACCGTCGCCGCACTCGCCGCCGGGGGCGCGATTGCACTGATCCTTCCGACCTACAGATCGTGGCGCAAAGGCTAAGGCAGGCGCGGAATTTGCAAAAAATTCCGGTCCGATTTCTTTGCAAGAAATCGTCTGGCCTAGCGGTCCTTGCGGTGTCCTTCGGTGTGTTTGCGCAGTTTTGACGGCTTGGCCTTTTTGCGCCCCTTGTAAGGGTTGGCATCTGACTGGCCGCGCATCCACAGTCGGATCGGTGATCCGGGCATGTCGAAATCCACGCGCAGGCCATTGACCAGATAACGGTTATAGCTTTCGGGCACCTTGTCGGGATGGCTGCACATCACCACAAACCCCGGTGGCCGGGTTTTGGCCTGGGTCATGTAGCGCAGTTTGATGCGTTTGCCCTGGGGCGCGGGGGGTGGGTGCGCCTCCATCATGCCGGCCAGCCAACGGTTCAGTTGCGCGGTGGTTACGCGGCGGTTCCAGACTTCATAGGCGCGCATGATTGCCCCGTGCAGGCGATCAAGCCCCTTGCCCGTCTTGGCAGATACGGTGACAAGCGGTGCGCCTCGAAGCTGTGGCAGGAGCCTCTCAAAGCTTTCGCGCAGTTCTTTCAGCTTACCCTGTTTGTCGGTTTCGATGTCCCACTTGTTGACGGCAATGACGACTGCGCGGCCTTCGCGCTCGGCCAGATCGGCGATGCGCAGGTCCTGCTGTTCGAAGGGAATTTCGGCATCCAGCAAGATCACCACGACCTCGGCGAATTTCACGGCACGCAATCCGTCGCTGACGCTGAGCTTCTCCAGCTTTTCCTGAATCTTGGCCTTCTTGCGCATCCCGGCGGTGTCGAAAATGCGCATCGGCACGTCGTCCCAGACGGTGCGCAGGGAAATTGCGTCTCGGGTGATCCCGGCTTCGGGACCGGTCAGCAGCCGGTCTTCGCCGATGATCTGATTGATCAGGGTGGATTTGCCCGCATTGGGCCGCCCGACGACCGCAACCTGCAACGGCTTGGCGTCGGTGGGCACGGGCACGGGCGCGTCTTCATCGCCCAGTTCGGCCTCTTCCTCAGTCAGGTCCACGTCGGTTTCGGGGGCGTCGGTCACGTCACGTTCGGCGAACTTATCCGAGATCGGCATCAGATGGGTGTAAAGGTCGTTCAGGCCTTCGCCGTGTTCAGCAGACAGACGGATCGGTTCGCCAAGACCCAGGCTATACGCTTCGATCACGCCCGCATCGGCGGCTTTGCCTTCGGCCTTGTTGGCGGCCAGGATCACATGCGCGGACTTGCGGCGCAAAATATCGGCAAAAACCAGATCCGACGGCGTCACACCGACGCGGGCGTCGATCATGAACAGGCAGACGTCGGCCATATCGACGGCGCGCTCGGTCAGGCGGCGCATCCGGCCCTGCAGGCTGTCGTCGGTCACCTCCTCAAGCCCGGCAGTGTCAATCACCGTGAAGCGCAGGTCGGCCAGACGTGCCGCCCCTTCGCGCAGGTCACGCGTCACCCCCGGCTGGTCATCCACCAATGCCAGCTTTTTACCGACAAGACGGTTGAACAGCGTGGATTTCCCAACATTGGGGCGGCCCACGATGGCAAGGGTGAAGGACATGAAAGTGCTCCGAACTTAAGGTCAGAGCCGGGCTTTAGCCTATTTGATGCTCAACGGAAAGCGTGCAATTGCCCTTTGGACGAGACGACATACAAGGTGCCGCCCGCCACGACCGGTGCCGTGGTGGCCCCGCCGGGAATATCGCTGCTGCCCACAAGAGCGCCATTTGTCGGGTCAAAGCTGCGCAGTTTGCCGTCGTTTGAAGCGACAATGACCCGGCCCCCGGCGATGATCGGGCCGTAATGGGCAAAAACCTCGGATTGACGCTTGGGCTTTTCCTTGACGAAATTCGGCAGGGGGATGCCCCAGATGCGCTGGCCGGTGTTGGCATCAAGGCGCAGCAGTTCATTTAGATCGCTGATCACGAAAATGCTGTCGCCCGCGGGCCAGACCGGACCGATTGCGCCTTCACGCGCGGTCCAAAGCCGCATACCGCCGCCCACCGTCAAGGCAGACAGACGCCCCGACTGGTTGCCCACGAACACTTTGTCGCCTGAAATTACCGGGCCGCTGGTCACGTCCGAAATGTTGGACAGCGCCCGGCCGGGCCGCTTGCCCACAATGGACGTGTTCCACCGGTCCAGACCGCCCTGACGGAACAGCCCTTGCACTTCTCCGGACCCGAAGGCCATGATGGCAAGGTCTGCGCTGATCGCCGGTGCCGGTGCGCCCAAGACGTTGTTGATGTTCGTGCTGGCCCCGGTCTGCCACTGGATGCGTCCGTCGTTTTTGTTCAGCGCCCACCCCAGATCATCGCCGGAGGTAAAATAGACCAGATCGCCATAGACCGTCGGCGCACCTGAGCCGGTCGATTCGATATCCTGTGTCCAGCGCACGCCGCCGGTGTCAGTATCCAGAGCTGTAACGCTGCCGAAGCCAAGCGAGACGTAAACCGTGCTGCCATCGACGGCCAATCCACCGCCAGACGCGTCACCCTTGCCATCTGCGGCCGGGGTCAGATCGCGCGTCCACAGGGTTGCCCCGGCAGTCGAGGTGGCCGTGATCTTGGCACTGGCATCGATGGTAAAGATGCGCCCGCCCGCAACCACCGGCGTGGCGGTGATGCGTTGCTTGCGGCTGTCGCCCTGCCCTATCGCAGCGCTCCATGCCAATTGCGGCGTGGGCCGTAGGGCGGCGTTGCCGGTGCGGGTGCTGGGGGTGCCTGCGGATTGGGTCCAGCTGGCGTTGTTGGTGGCCTTTGGCAGCGCAATGGCCCGGCTGGTATTGGCGGGAATGGGCAAATCCTGGGGCGCTTCAAATCCGTCGTCGGTTTGCAGGACCGACCGCACATCCTGGCGCACACCGGGCAGGATCACCTGCGGCTCGGTGCAGGCCGACAGCAGCAGCGACGCAACCACCGCGCCCATCCCAAGGACCGCGCGGCCCGGCAGGATATGTGTCGTGAAGATGCGGTTGAGATCGGTCATGGCCCTGCTCGCTTTGCTCTTAACTCGTGTCGTCTGATACATTACAGACGCTTTAATTTTTGTCGGTACCCGTCGTCGCAGGGGTGTCAACTTGCGTGATCGGGGCGGCGGTGCCCATGTCGGGATCGCCACCCAGCGCCACAATCACCTGAAGGGCGCGTTGTTGCAAGTCTGTGGTGACTTCAGCGTCCAATAAGATCGACTGATAGCGGTCAATCGCGGCCTGCGGCAGATTTTCTTCGATGTCGATCAGTGCCAGTTGTTCCTGCGCCAGCAAGCGCAGCGCGTTGCCCGGTTGGGACAAAGCCTCGAGTGCCAAGCGGCGTTCATTGGCTGGGGTGTCGGTGCCTTGTAGGCCAATCGCCTTGAACTGCGCAATCTCGCGGTAGATCGCGGGCACTTCGGGGTTCACGGCCAACGTGTTCAGCGTTTCGATGGCCAAGGCGCTGTCGCCCGCTTCGGCCTGTTCTGCCGCCGTCAGAAAGCCCAGCAAAACCGCAGAGCGTGGGCTTGCAGCTTCGATCGCCTGCAAAGACGCCGCACGGCTGGCCTTGTCCTCCACTTCGAGGGCCGCGAACATCGCGTCACCCAAGGCTTCGGCCTTGGCGCGCGCGGTTGCTTTTTGATATTCGTTCCAGGCAGCGCCCCCGACCAAAAACAGGACGGCCACGATCGCGATCCAGCCGTAGCGCCTGAGCATGAAATAGAACCGATCCCTCCGGACTTCGTCGTTCACTTCATCGATAAAGCTGTCTGTATTGCTCATATTGGTGGCCCCGCCCTTATTTAGCGCCTCTCTTACCCTGCGGTCGCGACCCTGCCAAGGGCAACTCTGCACAGTCTTGTGACACCCCTTTTGTCATGGCACCGCAAACGGCTGATTGCGTCAATTGTGAACTATGAAGTATAGTCGTTTTGCCTTAAGCAAGCGGCGACCTATCTGACATGATAGGTTGTCGTGAATTTAACCGAGGCAACGCATGCGTATTTTCCCCATCCTTGCGGCCATTGCCGTTTCTGTTCTGATGTATATGGCGATCTTTGAACGTGCCACGTTGCTGGACGCGGTCGGCATGTCGGGCGCGGATAACACGGCCGTGAACGGCACCGAGCCGACCCGGACCGCGGCGCTGTCGCAAAAGGCCGACCCAACGCTGGTCAAGGTCATGGTGCAGCGCAGCACGGCCAGACCGCTGGACACTGCGGTGATCGTGCGCGGGCAAACCGCCGCGGCGCGCGCCGTCGATGTCGAGGCCGAGACGACAGCCGTTGTGGCATCGGCACCGCTGCGCAAGGGCACGCAGGTCAATGCGGGCGATACGTTGTGCAAGCTGGACGAAGGCACGCGGGGGGCGGCGCTGAAGGAAGCGCAGGCCCGGCGCGCCGAAGCGGAATCGCGCGTGCCCGAGGCAGAAGCACGCGTCGCAGAAGCGCAGGCGTTGCTGGACGAAGCGATGATCAAGCTGAACGCTGCGCAAAAGCTGGGTGCAGACGGGTTTGCATCGCAAACCCAGCTTGCCACCGCCGGGGCCTTGGTTGCGGGGGCCGAGGCCGGCCTTAGCTCTGCTCAGGCGGGGTTGAATGCGGCCAAGGCTGGCATCGTAACTGCGGAAGCAGCCGTCGCCGGGGCGGAAACCGAAATCGCCCGGCTGACCCTGAAGGCACCTTTTGCGGGCCTGCTGGAAAGTGATACCGCCGAACTGGGCAGCCTGCTGCAAAAAGGCACGCTTTGTGCCAGCGTGATCCAGCTTGACCCGATCAAATTGGTGGGGTTCGTGCCCGAAACCGAAGTCGATCGCGTCACCCTTGGGGCCCCTGCGCAAGCGCGTCTGGCCGCTGGCAACCGACAAATCGCCGGAAAAGTGACCTTTATCTCGCGCGCGTCTGACCCTTCGACCCGGACGTTTCGCATCGAAATTGACGTGCCCAACACCGATCTGACCATCCGCGACGGCCAGACAGCGGAAATCGCCATCGCCTCTGCCGGGGTCGATGCGCATCTGCTGCCGCAATCGGCGCTGACGCTGAACGATGACGGCACCTTGGGCGTGCGCGCCGTGGATGACGCGAATGTGGTGGTGTTCAGCCCGGTGCAACTGGTGCGCGACATGCCGCAGGGTATCTGGGTGATGGGCTTGCCCGAAACGGTCAATGTCATCGTGCTGGGGCAGGAGTATGTGACCGCAGGCGTCACCGTAGAACCCACCTTTCGCGAGGTCACCCAATGAGCGGGATCGTTGATTGGGCTGCGGGCCGTGCGCGCATGGTCATGGCGTTTATCCTGCTCAGCCTTGTGGTGGGCGGTTATGCCTATTCGACCCTGCCCAAGGAGGGCGAGCCCGACATAGAAATCCCTGCGCTTTTCGTCTCGGTGCAATTCCCCGGCATATCGGCGGCGGACAGCGAAACCCTGCTGGTCAAGCCGATGGAAACGGAGCTGTCCGATCTGGACGGACTGAAAAAAATGTCCGGCACGGCAGCGGAAAACTATGCTGCAGTCGCGCTTGAATTCGAATTCGGCTGGGACAAGACCAAGATCATGGCCGACGTGCGCGACGCCATGAGCACGGCCGAGGCGAAATTCCCCGAAGGTTATGAGAAATACGCGATCCGCGAGATCAACTTTTCCGAGTTTCCCATCATTATCGTCAACCTGACCGGCCCGGTCCCGGAACGCACGATGGCGCGGGTGGCGCGCGACCTGCAGGACGAACTGGAAAGCCTCGACGCCGTGTTGGAAGCGGGCATTGCCGGGGATCGCGACGAGATGCTTGAAGTGGTGATCGACCCCCTGCGGTTGGAAGCCTATGACGTCACCGCAGGTGAATTGATCAACACTGTGCAAAACAACAACCTGCTGATAGCGGCGGGCGAGGTTCAGTCGGGACAGGGCAGCTTTTCGGTCAAGATCCCGTCGTCATTCTCAGAGCCGCGCGATGTCTATGATCTGCCGATCAAGACCAACGGCGACCGCGTCGTGACTTTGGGCGATCTGGCGACGATCAACCTGACATTCGAGGACCGCGTCGGCACCGCCCGTTTTAACGGGGAAAAGACGCTGGCCTTGCAGGTGGTCAAGCGCAAGGGTTTCAACCTGATCGACACCTCTACCAAGGTGAAAGACGTCGTGGCCAAGCAAAGTGCAAAGTGGCCGGACGGTCTGAAGGCCGCCGTGACCGTCGGCACATCGAACGATCAAAGCCGCATCGTCAACAGCATGGTCCAGCAGTTGCTGGGATCTGTCCTTACCGCCGTGGCGCTGGTGATGATCGTGGTTCTGGCCGCGCTTGGTGTCCGCGCCGCCTTGCTGGTCGGTTTCGCGATTCCGACGTCATTCCTGCTGTGTTTCGCGTTTCTGGCGCTGATGGGCATCTCGATCTCGAACATCGTCATGTTTGGTCTGATCCTCGCCGTGGGGATGCTGGTGGACGGGGCCATTGTGGTGGTCGAATATGCCGATGCCCGCCAGCAAGAAGGCGTTGGCCCGATGCATGCCTATGTCGATGCGGCCAAGCGCATGTTCTGGCCGATCATTTCGTCCACCGCGACAACGCTTTGCGCATTTCTGCCGATGCTGTTCTGGCCCGGTGTGCCCGGTGAATTCATGGGTATGCTGCCGATCACGTTGATCTTTGTGCTGTCTGCGTCGCTTGTGGTGGCGCTGGTGTATCTGCCAGTTCTAGGCGGCGTTACCGGACGGCTCGAGCGGTGGATGTCGGCCAATCTGACCGCAATTGCCAAGTTGCGGCTTTATCTGCATCTGCTGCTGTTTCCCATCGCTTTTGCGATGGTCGCCCTTCCCGTCGCATTAATGCCATCGCTGTTCGCGGTGATTACGGCGCAGTTTGCCGGGATGGACGGGTTGGATATTCTGGGATCGGTCGTTCCGGTTTTTGCCATCGTCTTTGCCTGCGTCGCGGCGCTGTGCGGGCTGGCTGCGATGGGGCTGTGCGGGGCGATGCTGGCCCTGCTCAGCTTTTTTGCGCTGTTTACACGGCTGGGCCGTGGCGGGCGTTGGCTGACTTCAAAACTTTTCCGCAAGGAACCGGACGTCATTCATGCGGGCTATCGGCGGTCCGGCTTCGGGCGGGTCATTGAATTTATCGCGGGCAACCCGGTGATGCCGCTGGTGGTGGCAGGTGTGGTGTTTGTTTTCGTCGGCACGACGATGATCTTTTTTGGCAACAACAAAGGTGTGGAGTTCTTTGTTGAGTCCGAACCTGAACAGGCGATCGTCTATGTTCTGGCGCGCGGCAACCTGTCACTAAGCGAGAAAGACGCGATTTTGCAGCAGGCCGAAGCGGTTGTTCTGGCGCATCCCGGTGTGTCCACGGCGTTTGCATTTGCGGGCGAAGGCGGGTTGGACAGCAACACCGGCGGTGCGACGGCCCCCAAGGACAGCATCGGCCAGATCCAGCTTGAGACGGTCCCATGGGAAGACCGCGCACTGCGCCCCGAACTGGACGGCGATATCGTGATCGCCGAACTGACCGAACAGCTAAGTGCCATTCCCGGCATCAAGATTGAAATCCTCGCGCAGGCCCGTGGCCCTGCGTCAGCGAAGCCGGTGCATCTGCGCCTGAAATCCGACAGTTTCCCCGACCTGATCGCCGCCACGGCGCTGGCGCGCGCCGAGTATGCCAAGACCCCCGGCCTGACCCTGATCGAAGACACGCGGCCCCTGCCCGGCATTGACTGGCAGATCGACGTGGATGTCGCCAAGGCCGGACAATACGGTGCCGACGTGCTGACCGTGGGCGCAATGGTGCAGTTGGTCACCCGCGGCCTGCTGCTGGATACGATGCGGGTCGACACCTCGGACGAGGAGATCGAGATCCGCGTGCGCCTGCCGGAAAAGGACAGGGTGCTTAGCACGCTGGACACGCTGAAGGTGCGCACTGCCGACGGGATGATCCCGCTTACCAACTTTATCACCCGCACCCCGGTGCCTAAATTGGCCGAGATCAACCGTGTCGATCAAAAGCGCTATCTGGACATCAAGGCCGGCATTTCGCCCGGCCTGATGAAACTGGTGCGCACGCAGACTGTCAACGGTCAGGAAACCGACGTGACACTTGCCACTTTGCGCCCTGCGGCAGCGGATGAGGATATCACATCGGCCGACGGAACCACGTACAAGATTACCGACCGCACCGCGGCGGCATCCGGCGTCGACCTGCAAGAGGAACTGTCGAAAGCGACATTGCGAACCTTGCCGATCACAGCCAACGAACGGATTGCCGAACTTACCAATTGGCTCGACTCGGGGGTCTTGCCCGACACGGTCAGCTATGAATGGACCGGCGACCAAGAGGATCAAGCCGAAAGCCAGGCGTTCCTCAGCTCTGCGTTCACGGCGGCCCTGGGGTTGATGTTCATCATCCTGCTGGCGCAGTTCAACAGCTTTTACAATGCGGTCCTGGTACTGCTGGCCGTGGTCTTGTCCACCACCGGCGTGTTGATCGGCATGCTGGTGATGGACCAGACGTTTTCGATCATCATGACGGGCACGGGCATCGTCGCGCTGGCGGGGATCGTGGTGAACAACAATATCATCCTGATCGACACCTATCAGGAATTCAGCCAGTACATGCCCCGGATCGAGGCGATTATCCGCACCGCGCAGGCCCGCATCCGTCCGGTGTTGCTGACCACGATCACCACGATGGCCGGTCTGGCACCGATGATGTTCGGCCTAAGCCTGGATTTCGCCAACGGCGGCTATACCAT
>JBFGFW010000061.1:0-9097 GCA_041579395.1 Sulfitobacter sp. | reverse complement strand
CGCAACCTGATCCTGATCGCGCATTACTTTAACCAGAAAGCGCTGGATTTTGAGCCCGACCGCAGACCTGAATCGTCGCAAGCGCTGTCACCGCGCGAAATCGATGCGATGACGCTGCTGGCCATTGGCTATAATCGTGCACAGGTCGCCAATACCCTGGCGATTTCAGAGCATACCCTGCGGGTCTACATCGAAAGCGCGCGGTTCAAGTTGGGGGCGGTCAACACAACCCATGCCGTCGCCAGGGCGCTAAGCCGCGGCCTGATCGTGGTGTGATTTCTGTGTGATCGACGTCGGTGGGGGGGGCCAGCCCCCCGTCCTGCGGACGCCCCCCCGGGATTTTTGACCATTTGGAACCAAGATGTTGCGCATCCGATGACCGTAGCGTGCGCGGGCCTGTAACAGGATTAAGGAACGCCTTGTTAGTTGTTTCTCCATCGTCACTGGAGAAGGAACCTGGACATGCTGCGGTATATTTACGGTGACGCATTGGCGTCACATCAACGGCTGGCCGAGACGATGTTTCGCGACAGGGCGGCGCAATTCAAGACCAGATTGCAATGGGATGTCGCGGTGGACGCCCGAGGGTTCGAGCGCGACAGCTACGATGATCAAAACCCGCTTTATGTGATCTGGGAACGCCCCGACGGTACCCACGGCGGGTCAATGCGGTTCTTGCCGACGACGGGGCCGGTCATGGTGAACGATCATTTCAGCGCGCTTTTGTCCGGGCCGATCTGCAGCCCGCTGATTTGGGAATGCACGCGGTTTTGTCTGTCCAAGGGTGCCCCTGCGCACGTCGCCGCCGCGTTGATGCTGGGAGGAGGCGAGATCATGCGCGGGTTTGGCGTGACCCATTTCGTTGGTGTGTTCGATGCCCGGATGGTGCGAATCTACCGAATGACCGGATCATCCCCCGAAATATTGGGAAGCACGGGCGAAGGTGCCGCCAGGATCAGCGTCGGGCTGTGGAGCTTTGCGCCCCAGGCGCAGCGGCAGGTCGCTTCCCGCGCACGGATCACACCCGATCAATCGCGCCGCTGGTTCGAGGAGCAATTTGCAGCACCAGCCGTCTCTGACACGGCGAATTGCGTCTAACCCGTCTGGCCCCCGGCGTGCCCCTGATTTAGGGTCACGTTATGACAGAGACCGCGCTGACTTATTCCGACGACCAGGCCGCTGCCTTTGACAGCGTCACCGATATGTTGCGACAGGCGGGGATTGATCTGGACGACAGTCTGCTGATGCCGCCCCCGGGCGGAAAAGATCAGGTGATGGCCGTCACCGGTAAGGCCGGGTCAGGCAAGACCCTGCTGTTGGGCGAGCTTTACCGCGCATTGGAAGCGTCGGGCGTGGAGATCGTGTCGGGCGACTATGAATCGCGCAAACGCAAGGACAAGCGGACCCTGGCCATTCTAGCCCCGACCAACAAAGCCGCGTCAGTGCTGCGCTTGCGCGGTGTCCCTGCCACCACGATCCACCGCATTCTTTATTCCCCCGTTTACGATCCCGAATATGAGCGGATTGCCGAGTGGCTGGCGGGCAATGGCCCCCGACCCGAGATCGAGGGCATGAACACCGTATCGCTGGACCGCGCTGCCGCATTTTATGCCAACAACAAATCCATACCCGGCGCGCTGGCCGCTGCCGGATTGCGGGGCAGTGATTTCATCACCGGCTGGAAACGGCGTGAAGATCCCCTGGACATCGGCTTTGTGGACGAAAGTTCGATGCTGGACGACAAACAGTTCGAGGACCTGAAAGAGATTTTTCCGACACTGCTGCTGTTTGGCGACCCTGCGCAGTTGGCCCCCGTCGGGCAGTCGGGCACGATGGTGTTCGAAAAACTGCCCGAGGGGCGCGTGCTGAACCTAAGCCGCATTCACCGGCAAAAGGCGGACAATCCCATTCTGGATCTGGCGCACGCACTGGCTGACCCCGCGCTGACCTTTGAGCAGTTCGAGAGGATGATCGAAGACGCGTCAAAGCAGGATGATCGCGTCATCTGGGGCCAGCGGGTCGAGGTGGATCTGATGGCGCGCAGTCCCGTGCTGGTCTGGCGCAACGCCACGCGCATCCGGTTGATCAACGCCTTTCGTGCCGTTCACGGAGCCCCGGAAGATGCGCTTTTGGAAGGCGAGCCGCTGATCTGTGACGGGATCGAACTGCCGCTGAAGCACCGCAAGAAACGGCTGGATCTGGAAGCGCGTGGCCTGATCAAGGGCGCACAGGTGATTTATCTGGGCGCTGGCCGCAAGCCGGGCTTCAGTCGTTTGCATGTGATGGGCGCGGAAGATCCGCAGATTTCGGCGGCATCCATCGTCAAGATTGAAAAGCCAGGCGAAGAGGAGCCGTTCATCCCGTTTGCCGCGCGCATGGGGGCCACGTTCCTGCACGGCGCCGCGGTGACCATTCACAAGGCACAAGGCAGCCAGTGGGACACGGTGCAGGTGTTTGCGCCCGATCTGTACGCCGCAGCGCGTATGGGGCGGTCTGAGGCGGGGCAGCCGTTGTGGAAGCGTCTGGCCTATGTGGCGATCACCCGCGCGCAACACAGGCTGATCTGGGTGGTGCGCAATCGCCTTTCCAAGCCAACAGGGACACTGCGTGTCGATGATCTGCGGGCGACGCCGACCGCACCCCTGAGCCTTGAGATGCAGGTGGAGGAGGAGATATGAAAACAATCATCGTGACAGGGGCAAGTTCCGGCATCGGGCGTGCCACGGCAGAGCTTTTTCTGGAGATGGGCTGGCGCGTCGGGATGATCGCCCGCCGGGCCAAGCGGTTGGAAAGCATGGCAGTGGGCAATGAACGCGCCATCGCCCTGCCAGCGGATGTAACGGACGCCAAAGCCATGCGCGCCGCGTTTGCAACCTTTGGCCACATCGACGTGCTGTTCAACAACGCAGGGATTTTCGGCCCCTCGGCCCCGATTGACGAGATTGCGCTGACGGACTGGGACGAGGTGATGCAGGTCAACATCAACGGCATGTTCGTTACGGCCCAACTGGCGTTTGAACGGATGCGCAAGCAACCGGGCGGCGGGCGCATCATCAACAACGGGTCATTGTCGGCGCACACGCCGCGCCCCGGTTCGGTCTGCTATACGGTCAGCAAACATGCGATTACCGGGCTGACAAAGTCGTTGTCGCTGGACGGGCGGCCCTTCAACATCGCCTGCGGACAGATCGACATCGGAAATGCCGAAAGCGAACTGGTGGCGGGGTTGAAAGCGGCAAATCCCGGCATGGACACGATGGACGTCAAGCACGCGGCGTCGTCTGTACTGCATATGGCGCAACTGCCCCCAGAGGCGAATGTTCAGTTCATGACCGTGATGGCGACCAAGATGCCATTTATCGGGCGCGGTTAGCGGCGGATCATATTAAAGAGCGCAGACGCTGACCAACCGGCCGCAATCGCAATCGCAAGCGACATCAGGCCATAGATCAGCGATTGTTCGCGCGACAGATTGTAAAGCCATCGTTCCAAGCCGACCTTGCGCACATCGATCAGTGTCTCGTATTGCGAGACGACCTTGCCATCGCGAGTCAGGAAAATGCGGGTTGCGTATTCACCCTCTATCAATGCCGCCGGCAGCCGCACGTTCGCCCTGAAAAGCGTTTGCTGATCGACCGTGACGCCGCTTTCGTCCATCTGATACTGGTCCGCCGCTGATCGAATGCGGATCAGCGCGTCGGTAAAGGCGGGCGCATCGGCAATGTTCATCGGCGCGCCAACAGAACGGATCGCGCGGGGGATCGAAATTTTGTGACGCAAATCCTCGATCCGGTCCAGCACGATTTCCAAGGGGCCGCTGGTGGCCACGGCATAGAAACTGGGCGCGCGGTCCACCTCGACGGAATCGATGTTCAGCCAGATGCCGAACTTCTTTTCCTTGCGCCGCACGACGACGGGTTTTGACGGGCCGGAGACGGTCAGCACCACCTCAAGTTCGGGGCCATCCGGGATCGGAACTTCGCGTTTCACCGCTCCAAAGATGATGATTTCAGAGCCGTTGAAATTGGTCGAAATCGATACTTCACTTTGGTTCAGGCCCAGAACGATATCCTCTGCCGCGCGCACAGGCGCGCCGATGATGCAGCAGACCAGCAGCAGGGGAAGCATCAAGCGCATCATTTTGTGAACCCGATCGAGTATAATTCGGAGGGTTGCAGGAACAGATCCAGCGCCAGCTTGCCGCAAACGATCAGTACCAGCAGTGCCAGCAAAATGCGCAACTGTTCGGCCTTGAGTTTTGTCCCGAGGGTCGTGCCAAATTGTGCACCGATAACGCCGCCAATCAGCAGCAGCACGGCCAGCACGATATCAACCGTATAATTCGTGGTGGCGTGCAGCAGCGTCGTGAATGCGGTGACGAAGATGATCTGGAACAGCGATGTGCCCACGACTACCTTGGTCGGCATGCCCAGCAGATAGATCATCGCGGGCACCATGATAAAACCGCCGCCAACCCCCATGATTGCCGCCAGAAGACCGACAAAGGCCCCCACCAGCAGGGGCGGAATGACCGAAATATAAAGCCCCGTCACCCGGAAGCGCATCTTGAAGGGCAGCTTCTGGATCCACGTATGTTTCTTGCGCGGCTGACGCTTGCCGGACCGGGTTTTATACAGCGCGTTGATCGATTCAATGAACATCAGCGCGCCGATGATGCCAAGGAACACGACATAACACAGGTTGACCAGCAAATCGACCTGCCCCAACGATTTCAGGTAGTTAAAGATGCCGACGCCAGCCGCTGCACCCACCAGACCGCCGATCAGCAACACGGTGCCCATTCGCAGATCGACGGTTTTTCGTTTGAGATGTGCCAGCAGGGCGGAAAACGATGATGCGACAATCTGGTTCGCGCTGGTTGCGACAGCCACCGCGGGCGGTATGCCGATAAAAAACAGCAGGGGCGTGATCAGAAAACCGCCACCAACACCGAACATGCCAGACAGAATGCCCACAATCCCGCCAAGACCCAAAAGCAGGAAGGCGTTGACCGAAATTTCGGCGATGGGCAAATAAATCTGCATGTCTGCTGTCAGCCCAATCCTGTGGTTTAGATCAATTCCGTTCAATGCGCGGCGATTACATTTGCGCCCGCAGCCGCGAGATCAGCGCTCTTTCACATAGGGTTCGCCACCTGCGCGGGGCGGAATGGCTTTGCCAACAAAGCCGGCAAGAATGATTACCGTCATCACATAGGGCAGTGCGCCCAACAATTGGCCCTGAACCTTGATGCCGATCACCGCCTCAATCACGTCCGGGCGGGTTTCCAGCGCCCCGAAAAGCCCGAACAACAGCGTGGCCCACAGCGCGTACCAAGGTCGCCACTTGGCAAAGATTAGCGCAGCAAGCGCGATATAGCCACGGCCCGCCGACATATCCTTGATAAATCCGGCCTGCAACGCCGTGCTAAGGTACGCCCCCGCAATACCACACAGCACGCCGCAAATACCGACGGCGGCATAGCGCAGGCCGATGACCGATACGCCAGCCGTATCAACGGCGGCAGGGTTTTCACCCACGGCGCGCAGGCGCAGACCAAAGCGTGTCCGGTAAAGCACCCACCACGTCATCGGCACGGCGGCAAACGCCAGATAGACCAGAATGGAATGGCCTGAAATCAGCTCGGCGTAAAGTGGGCCAATCACCGGCATCGGGGCGATCTGATCGGCAAACGGCAGGGTGATCGGGGTGAAACGCGCCCCGCCCACCAGTGATGGTGTGCGCCCGCCTTGTGCAAACCAGTCCTGCGCGATCAGCACCGTCAGCCCCGCCGCCAGAAAATTGATCGCCACGCCGGAAATCAACTGATTGCCGCGAAAGGTGATCGACGCCAGCCCGTGCAGCGCGCTGAGGCTGAGCGAGGCGGCAATGCCCGCCAGCAGACCCAGCCAGACATTGCCGGTGATCGCTGCAATCGCCGCGGAAAAGAACGCAGCCGCCAGCATCTTGCCATCCAGCCCGATGTCGAAAATGCCCGCGCGTTCCGAAAACAGCCCCGCCAGACAGGCCAGCAGCAACGGGGTGGCCAGCCGCACCGTGCTATCGAGCAGTTGGATAAGCGTTGTGTAATCCATTATTTCGCTGGCTCCACCGGTTTGCGTTTTGGGGTGGGGGTGCGGGCGGCGCGCAGGGCACCGAATATCTTTTCAAGCGGCATCCGCACCATGTTGTCCAGCGCCCCGGTGAACAGGATTACCAGCGCCTGAATGACCACGATCAATTCGCGCGGGATCGACGTCCACAAGGCCAGTTCCGCGCCGCCTTGATAAAGAAAACCGAACAGGATCGCCGCCAGGAACACCCCCACCGGATGGCTGCGTCCCATCAGGGCGACGGCGATACCGATGAAACCGGCCCCTTCGGTGGCGTTCAGGACCAGACGCTCGGCTTCGCCCATGACGTTGTTGATTGCCATCATGCCCGCCAGCCCCCCCGATATCATCATCGCGATCATGGTGATCTTGAAGGGTGAAATACCTGCATATTTTGCCGCTGATTCCGAATGGCCATAGGCGCGGATTTCATAGCCAAGTCGGGTCCGCCAGATCAGCACCCACAGGAAGATGCACGCGGCAACCGCGACCAGAAGTGAGATGTTGGCCGGTGCCGCCTTGGAGAAATCGATGCCGATGGGGGCCAGTAAGTCGTGCAGTGTCGGCAGCTTTGTGGCATCAGGAAACCGCGCGGTCGCCGGGTCCATGCTGCCCTTGGGGCGCAACATGTTGACCAGAATATAGTTCAGTACCGCAGCTGCGATAAAGTTGAACATGATCGTGGTGATCACGATATGGCTGCCGCGCTTGGCCTGCAGGAACGCCGGGACCGCAGCCCATGCCGCCCCGAACAGGGCCGCCGCGGCGGTTGCGCCGATCAGCGCCAGCGACCAATGCGGCCAAGGGATGTATAGACAGGCCAGCGCGACGCCAAGCCCGCCCAGCATCGCCTGACCTTCGCCCCCGATGTTGAACAGCCGCGCGTGAAACGCGATGGCGACGCACAGGCCGGTGAACATGAAATTTGTCGCGTAATACAGGGTGTAGCCCCAGCCGTAGGTGCTGCCCAAGGCCCCGGTCACCATCAGTTTGACAGCGGCCACCGGGTCTTCGCCGATGCCCAAAATCACCAGTGCCGACAGGATCGCGGCAAGCAGCAGTGAAATCAGGGGCACCAGCACAACCTCGGCCCATTTTGGCATCGCATCCATGTCAGATTTCCTTGTGCGGATTGCCGCGCGCATGGGCAAGGTTCGCTTCAATCTCGGCCACGGAATGGGGCGCGTCTGTGTCGGTGATTCCGGCCATCATCAGCCCCAATTCCTGTTCATTCGTCGCAGCCGCATCCCGCGTGCCCATGATCAGCCCGTCGAACATCACCGCGACGCGGTCGCTCAACGCGAGGATTTCCTCAAGCTCGACAGACACCAGCAGGATCGCTTTGCCCTGATCACGCAGGGCGACGATTTGCTGATGGATGAATTCGATGGCCCCGATATCAACGCCACGGGTAGGTTGACCGATCAACAACAAATCCGGGTTACGCTCGATCTCGCGGGCCAAAACGATCTTTTGCTGATTGCCACCCGAAAAGTTTTTGGCGGCCAGCTTGGGGTTTGGCGGGCGGACGTCGAAACGCTCCATCTTTGCGGCGGTGTCGGCCTTGATCGCGGCGTTGTCCATCAACAGGCCACGGCGATAGGCGGCGTCTTTGTGATAGCCGAACGCGGTGTTTTCCCACGCCTGATATTCCATGATCAGACCCTCGCGTTGACGGTCTTCGGGCACATGGGCGATGCCCCTTTTGCGCCGCGACTGGCCGTCGGAATGCTTGCCAGTCAGGTCAAGCGACTGACCGTTGATCTTGATGGACCCGGTCCCGGCCTGATAGCCGCCCAACACCTCAAGCAGTTCGGACTGGCCATTGCCTGCCACCCCAGCGACGCCTACAATTTCACCGGCGCGGACCTGCAGGTCGATGCCGCGCAGACGCTCGACCCCTTTATCGTCAACGACCCGCAAGCCGCTGATCTCCAGCACGACGTCGCCGGGTGTCGCGGGTTTTTTGTCCACCCGAAGCAAGACTTTACGGCCGACCATCAGCTCTGCCAGTTCGGCGGGCGAGGTGTCGGCCGTCTTGACTGTGGCGGTCATTTCACCGCGCCGCATGACGCTCACGGTGTCCGTGATCTCCATGATCTCGCGCAGCTTGTGGGTGATCAGAATGATGGTTTTTCCTTCGGTCCGCAGCCGCCCCAGAATGCGAAACAGCTGATCCGCCTCGGCGGGTGTCAGCACCCCGGTGGGTTCATCGAGGATCAGAATATCGGCCTGCCGGTACAGCGCCTTCAGGATTTCAACGCGCTGCTGCATGCCAACGCCAATGTCCTGGATCAGCGCGTCTGGATCGACCTTTAGGCCATAGTCATCGGCCAGTTTCAGCAGACTGTTGCGCGCCTTTGCCAGCGACGGTTTCAGCAGCCGCCCGTCTTCGGCCCCCAGAATGATATTTTCCAGGACCGTGAAATTTTCGACCAGTTTGAAGTGCTGGAACACCATCCCGATGCCTGCGGCAATTGCGGCCTGGCTGTCAGGGATGTCTGTCTTGGTGCCGCTGATGAAAATCTCGCCCTTATCAGCTTTGTAAAAGCCATAGAGGATCGACATCAGCGTGGATTTACCCGCCCCGTTTTCGCCGATGATTCCGTGGATCGTGCCGGGCATCACGCGGATGGAGATGTCCTTGTTGGCCTGAACCGGGCCAAAAGCCTTGGAAATGCCTTTCAGTTCAATCGCTGGAGCGGCAGTTGCCTGCCGCTCCATATTTTTTTTGTCTGTCACGCTTAGAAGCTCAACGAAGGGCAGCTGTCGTCGGACATGTAATCATGCACCGCAAGCGAGCCGTCGGTGATCTTTGCAGCGGCCTCATCCACGGCGGCCTGCATTTCAGCGGTGATCAGGTCTTTGTTGTTGTCGTCCACCGCATAGCCGATGCCGCCGTTGCCCACGCCCATGACATTAAAGCCTTTTTCCATGCCGGGGCCGTCTTTCATCGCGTCATAGACGGCGTTGTCGACCCGCTT
>JBFGFW010000060.1:0-9114 GCA_041579395.1 Sulfitobacter sp. | reverse complement strand
GGATCCTGTCCCAGCGGGCCATTTGGATCTTCACAATCGGAAGGGACGTGGTTGGCAAACCACAACAGAATGGTCTTGCCGCGCATCTGACCCATCATCAGCCGCATCCGCGCGACCCATGCGGATTGAAGTTCTCTCTGGACTGTTTCAAACCGTTCAGGCGACACCTGTTTCAACGCCTGCAACATATGTCTCGTAAAATGGAACTCTGAGAAGTCGACCTCGCGAAAGATCGTTTTCAACAGATCGGAAGGCGCGACGAACCGATCGTTGCGGCGCGGATGCACCGAGTAGAAACGATTTGTCATGTTCTGCGCGCCCATAACCTGCATCACGGTAACCTTTGCCGCCGCCGCAGCACCCGGGACAAACGGATCATGCGCGAAAACATCGATGCCCGCGTTCAGACAACCAAAATTCACGCTTGGCAGCCCCGTCGCCGTTTCAACCAGATCCGGAAACGGTTTTTCAATGAACCTGCCGTAGGTTTCAGTCCCGCCGACGAAGGCAATATACCGTTTGTCCAACTTCCGCCTTGGTCCCCGGAACAGTAATTTTGACGTTCCATATCGACACGGCAAATAGTCCAGGGCCCCTGGCCCCATAGCATCATAGGTCATCACACCCACCTTTTTTAACTCACCCGCAACAGGTGTAACGGCCGAGAATTTGCGATTCTGTTAAAGACGGCATTTATGAAAAGCTGTCTGTACATCCTGCACTTGCGGGCGCTACCCCGACCGCCCTATGCTGCGCGAAAGCAAAAAGGGACAACGCATGGAAATCCAGACAATCGGCATTGTTGGCGCAGGCCAGATGGGCAACGGGATCGCGCATGTGATGGCTTTGGCCGGTTACGACGTTCTGTTGACGGACGTCAGTGCGGATGCGTTGGCGAAAGCTGTTGAAACGATTACCGGCAATCTGGACCGCCAAGTTGGACGCGGCAAAGTGGCCGAAGCAGACCGCGATGCCGCGCTGGCCCGGATCACCACAACACAGACGCTGATAGATCTGGGGCAAAGCGACCTGATCATCGAAGCCGCGACAGAGCGTGAAACCGTGAAACAGGCAATTTTCGAAGATCTGATCCCCCACCTGAAGCCGACGACGATTCTGACATCAAATACGTCGTCTATTTCGATCACCCGTTTGGCAAGTCGCACGGACCGGCCCGAAAAGTTCATGGGCTTCCACTTCATGAACCCAGTGCCCGTGATGCAATTGGTCGAGCTGATCAGGGGCATTGCCACGGATAAGGAAACCTTTGCCGCCTGCCGGGCCGTGGTCGACAAACTGGGCAAGACCGCCGCTTCTGCCGAAGATTTTCCCGCTTTTATCGTCAATCGCATTTTGATGCCGATGATCAACGAGGCGGTCTATACCTTGTACGAGGGGGTCGGCTCGGTTGAATCCATCGACAGTTCTTTGAAACTGGGCGCAAACCATCCCATGGGCCCGCTGGAACTGGCCGATTTCATTGGGTTGGACACCTGCCTTGCGATCATGAACGTGTTGCACGACGGTCTGGCGGACACAAAATACCGCCCCTGCCCCTTGTTGACCAAATATGTCGAGGCCGGATGGCTGGGCCGCAAGACGCAACGTGGCTTTTACGACTATCGCGGCGAAGTGCCAGTACCGACGCGGTGATGTGTCTTCTTTTATAGTAAGGGATGGGGGCCAGCCCCCAAACCCCCGGGATTTTTAACCATTTGGAAATGAGGTTCGGTCGGGCAAGAGCGGCATTTGCGGAGTGGGTTCGGCCATAGATCTGGGCATTTCATCATTGAATGGGGCCGTTGATTTCTTGGTTTCGCTTGTGACCTATTTTGTTTGCTTTTTCGTGCGGGCCACAGCACCGATAGCTTACCGTCTTGCTTCTATCCTGCTGAGGCAGGGGGTATTTGCGGATCGCAAGAAGACGGCATATATGATCGGCTCCGGCGTAAGTATTGAGGCCGAGGAAGCGGCATCGGCGTCACTCGCGAATACCGCTATTTCTCTTTGAACCATTAAACTTTTTTGAGTTCATGGCACCGTCGTTACAGCTGGCAATGCCCTTGCGCCCGTCAGTGACCTTCACCGAACTTATCCGCAACAAGGGCGGTCAACGCTTCTGCCAGCGCGTCATGATCCGCGCCTGAGGTCTGCACCTCGATGGTGCTGCCCTTGGACGCAGCCAACATCAGCAAGCCCATGATGCTATCGCCTGAGGCTGACATTCCGTCTTTGCTGACCTCGGCACGCGCGTCAAAGGCTTCGACCACCTCGACCAACTTGGCAGAGGCCCGTGCGTGCAGTCCTTTTTCGTTAATAATTTTAAGAGAAATCTGGGTCATAATTTGGGGGGCCTTGCTATACTGCACTTACGTTCTGGCTATCAATATATTTCCTGCCCGCGGCCAAAGCCGCACGCACCGCTTCGGGAACGTCCATATCCCGGGACTTTGCAAGCTTGATCAGCATCGGCAAATTCGCCCCGTACAAGATCCGCCGGTTTTCAGGACGACACGCCAGAAGGCTGAGATTGGAAGGCGATCCCCCGAAAAGATCAGTCACCACAATGACACCATCGCCCATGTCCACAGCATCTGCTGCGTCGCAAATCTCGGCTTCTTTGGCTTTGCGGTCATGGTCGGCGTGAATAGATATCGCACGAACACCGCTTTGGGACCCAACGACATGTTCGATCGCGGCCAGGTACTCTTTGGCCAGCCCTCCGTGTGCGACAATCACAATACCGATCAAACCGACGTCTCTTTCCTTTGTTCCTGGTCCTGCTCGCGGTGCCTAATTGACACCTGCCAGCCGACCTTCGCAAGGCTGAAAGCGTGCTGCTCAGCCAATGCTACTGACCGGTGTTGCCCACCTGTGCATCCGAACGCAAGAGAGATGTGTGATTTTCCTTCGGACTTGCAAGCTGGCAGGATCAAAAGAACGAGATCGAGGACCTGTTTTGCAAACGCATCATAGAGCGGATCCTGCGCCACATAAGCGGCAACGGCGGGATCGGTGCCGTTCAGCCCGCGCAACGCAGGTTCCCAGAAGGGATTGCGCAGGAACCGGCAGTCAAACACCATATCTGCACTGCGCGGCAGGCCACGCCGGTAGGAAAAAGACTGCACCGAAATGCTCAGGTGATGGTCACCGCCAACTGCGAACCAATGCTCGATTTCAGTGCGAAGCTGGTGCACGTTAAGTTCAGTCGTGTCGATCAACACATCTGCATGCGCGCGCACCGGCGCAAGCAAATCCTTTTCGCGGCGGATACCGTCGGTCAGGCTGTCGGATGCGGCCAGCGGGTGTCGCCTTCGGGTTTCGGAAAACCGACGCAAGAGCACATCTGTCCCGCAGTCCAGATAAAGCAATTCCACATTCACATCCGGGATGGTCCGCATCTGAGCGAGCAGGTCGTTCACCATGTCTGTGGAAAAATCCCGGTTGCGGGGATCGATGCCCAATGCCATCGGGCGGACCTGACCCGGCACTTCCAGCAACGACAGCAACATGCGCAGGGGAATATTGTCGATCACTTCGAAACCGGCATCTTCCAACACGTTCAGCGTCGACGACCGACCGGCCCCTGCCGGTCCGGTGACCAAGACGATGCGTCTCGTTTTGCTCAACTTGTCATTCATCATGTGGTTGTTTCATCACCCTGAGATACAGAAATAGTGCAGCGGCCTCATGCGGTCCTTGGCATCGCCGTAGACAAGGCACCGAAGTCCCCATGAGGTCCACTGCATGAGGGTGCGGAAGCCGTTCGGTTTCATCGTCATCCAAATCGATGGCCAGGTAAATGGGTATGTCTGAAACACACGGCAGCGTCAGCACACCGATCCCCCGCGCTTCAATCTTGCCTTTGATCGCTGTGGGTGAATTCGCGACAAGAACATTGCCGTTCAGTGTGATCATCGTCCGATCGTCAGCGACCAAATCTGCGCCAAGGGCGATCAACTGTAGAGCCAAGGAGGATTTACCCCTCCCCGATGCGCCAAGGATGATCAGACCCCGCCCATCGACCGCGACAGTCGTTGCATGGAATGTTTGGGATCTGCCGCGATTGTGCGTCACGACTTAAGTTGGCAACCCTACGACAAAGCGCGCGCCAAGCGGCTCCGACGTGATGTCTGCCTCTGTCGGGCGGATGTTTTCGGCCCAAATAACGCCACCATGCGCTTCGACGATCTGCTTGGAAATCGCAAGTCCCAAGCCAGAATTGTTGCCGAAGTGTTCATCAGGACGCTGCGAATAGAACCGTTTGAAGATCTTCGACAACGCCTGGTCCGGGATGCCCGGACCAGTGTCTTCCACTACGACCAAGACCCGGTTTTCGCGCTTGCGCGCCCATACCCGGATTGCGTCGCCGTCTTCGCAAAAGGAGACTGCATTGGTGATCAGATTGACGAACACCTGAGCCAATCGCGCCTCAAGCCCATGCACGATGATCGGCTCGTCGGGCAGGTCGGTAATGAAATCGATGCCTTGTTTGCGGGCGTCGCCGCCGAGGTACTGTCCAAGATTGCTGATCATGGCCAGCAGATCGAACGGTTCCTCTTCTTCCTTGACCAGTTCGCTATCAAGACGCGATGCGTTTGAAATGTCGCTGACAAGCCTGTCAAGTCGGCGTACATCGTGGTCGATTACATCCAGCAACTTCTCGCGCTGGTCGTCCCGCTTGATCAGACGCAGTGTACCCACGGCAGAACGCAGTGAGGCAAGCGGGTTCTTGATCTCGTGGGCAACATCGGCGGCAAACTGTTCATTCCCGTCGATCCGGTTGTAAAGCGCCGAAACCATACCGCGCAGCGCTCCCGACAGGCGCCCGATCTCGTCTGGGCGTGCAGTCAGATCAGGGATGCGGATGCGGCCAGGGTTCATCTTGCGCGCATCCTTGTCGCGGCCCAATTCGGCGGCGGCAGCAAGGTCGGCAAGAGGGTTGGCAATCGTCGATGCCAGAACAAGGCTTAGACCGATAGAGACCAAAGTCGCGATGACGAACATCTGAAGGACGCGTTCACGTTCCCCGCGCACCAGTTTATCGATTTCACCAGCCGCGGATGTGATGGCAATGACGCCTACCGGGGTACCATTTTGCATGATCGGGGTCGTCACCGTGAAAAGGGTGCCGCCCTTTGCATCAAGGTTGTTGCGTATTTGCGTGCCACTGACCAAAGCACTGGAAATCAGCGGCTTCAGCTGAGTTTCGATGGGCTCAACTTCGGTTGGGGTGTCGGATTGGAACGGGCTGGACAGCTTGGCCCACAGCCAACTGAGGCCATCGGTCAGCAGCGTTTTGCCCCCCTTGGGGGATGTCGCTGCAGGCTTGTTCAGCTTGCCTTCGGTACGTGCTAACAGGGTATCATTGGGGCCGAAGACGAACACTTCGATACCACTGCGCAGGTCGAGACGCTCAAGACTGCCGGCGATATCAATCGTATCGCCTGTTTCCAGATTTGCCGTAACGCCCGCAGGCAACTGCGCCTCGAATACGTCGGCGATCAATTCCGCTTCGGAAACCAGCGAAGCGCCGCGCTGGACCGCAAGACTGTCGCGCGAAGAATTAAGATAGAGAATGCCCGCAACCAGAACGTTCAGCGCGATCAGATTGAACGTAATGATCTTGCGCGTCAACGGCGACGCCCGCAGCGAGAAAAGCCCCCGCCGCGCGCGATTATTCCGCAGTTCTTCTGTTGCGATCTTGTCCGGGGCGACCCAATCGTCGCCCAATACAACATCGCCGTCCCGTGCAGGTCTGGCCATGTCTCGCACAAAATTCCTTTCGGCAATTGCCATCGATCAGATCACTCTTCGTTATATCTGTAGCCGATGCCGTAAAGTGTCTCAATCGCAGAGAATTCATCGTCCGCGGTTCGCATCTTCTTACGCAGACGCTTGATGTGACTGTCGATGGTCCGGTCATCGACATATACCTGATCATCATAGGCCACGTCCATCAATTGATCGCGTGACTTAACAAATCCGGGCCGTTGCGCCAGTGCCTGCAACAGCAGGAATTCGGTCACTGTCAGGGAAACATCGTTACCTTTCCAGCTGACGGCGTGGCGCAGGGGATCCATTCGCAGATCGCCCCGTTCAATGACTTTAGTTTCCTCCGTGTCGCCGACTTCGTTCGATTCCACGGCATCCTGACGCCGCAAAAGCGCGCGAATACGTTCGACTAACAGCCTCTGGCTAAAGGGTTTTTTTACATAATCATCAGCACCCATCCTAAGGCCAAGCACCTCGTCGATCTCGTCGTCTTTCGACGTGAGAAAGATCACCGGCATCGCAGTTTTCTGGCGCAAGCGCTGCAACAAATCCATACCGTCCATCCGGGGCATCTTGATATCCAACACCGCCATGTCGGGCATCTTTTTGTTAAAAGCGTCCAATGCGGCCTGCCCGTCGTTATAGGTTTCGACTTCGAAACCTTCCGCCTCCAGAGTCATCGAAACGGACGTCAGGATATTCCTGTCGTCATCCACCAATGCAATTTTTGACATTGCCTGTTTCCTTCTTATGCTGCTCAAACTTCATTTATTTTTTCTTTCATTGATCACCGCTTTACCCAGACGAATCAATCCTAAACTGCGAATCGCTTGTGCTCATGGCCATATTTCCGCCACAATTTGGTTAGGAATGGCTAAATTGCCGCACATGAACTAGAACAAATCAGCGACGATCTGCTGCACCCGACCCCAGTTTTTCAGTCAGATCGCCAAAGAACGACATGATGGCGCTAACTGCGGCAAAGCCGCCTGTTCATACTACAAATCCACGTGCTAAGAGGCCCCTACGGTCCTAACGACCGAGCCATTTGTGCAGAATTCAGCGCCCGACTTTGGCGCATCTACAGGAGACATCACATGACACTAGGCCGGGTAAATCCCAACTTCCGCCTCGAAGATCAGGGCATTCATGGTCTGGGTGATGTTTATTACAACTTGATCGAACCTTCCCTTGTGGAGACTGCGCTGCGTCGCGGCGAAGGCAGCTTGGGCAAGGGTGGTGCCTTTCTGGTGACCACCGGAAAGTTCACGGGCCGGTCGCCGAAAGACAAGCATGTCGTCAAGACAGACAGCGTGGCAGACACGATCTGGTGGGAAAATAACGCCGCGATGTCGCCCGAAGGCTTTGACGCGCTGCACCAGGATATGCTGACCCACATGCAGGGACGCGACTATTTCGTTCAGGATCTCGTGGGTGGGGCTGACCCCAAACATGCGATCAATGTTCGGATGGTGACAGAGCTGGCTTGGCACGGTCTGTTCATCCGGCACATGCTGCGCCGCCCCGACCGTGACGCGCTGAATGATTTCATCGCCGATTTCACCGTCATCAATTGCCCCAGTTTTTCCGCTGATCCGGCCCGGCACAATTGCCGTTCGGAAACCGTGATTGCCATGAACTTTGACAAGAAACTGATCCTGATCGGCGGCACTGAATATGCCGGCGAAAACAAAAAGTCTGTCTTCACATTGTTGAACTATCTGCTGCCGGAAAAAGGCGTCATGCCGATGCATTGTTCGGCAAATCACGCCACTGGAAACCCCGTTGATACGGCTGTGTTCTTTGGCCTGTCCGGCACTGGCAAGACCACATTGTCCGCGGATCCGGGACGGACGTTGATCGGTGACGACGAACACGGCTGGTCTAACACGGGCACCTTCAATTTTGAGGGCGGGTGCTATGCCAAGACCATCAATCTGAGCCGCGAAGCCGAGCCCGAGATCTATGCAACGACCGAGAAATTCGCGACTGTCATCGAAAACATGGTGTTCGACGCCGAAACCAAAGAGCTTGATTTTGATGACGATTCGCTGACCGCAAACATGCGCTGCGCCTATCCGTTGCATTATATCTCTAACGCGTCGGCCAAGGCGACGGGTGGTCACCCCAAGAATATCATCATGTTGACCTGCGATGCGTTTGGCGTTTTGCCCCCGATCGCGCGGCTGACCCCGGCGCAGGCCATGTACCACTTCCTGTCCGGCTTTACCTCAAAGGTCGCCGGAACAGAGCGCGGCGTGACCGAACCGGAGCCCACGTTTTCGACATGCTTTGGTGCCCCGTTCATGCCGCGGCGGCCCGAGGTTTATGGCAATCTGCTGCGCGAAAAAATCGCCGCCCACGGTGCAACCTGCTGGCTGGTCAACACCGGCTGGACAGGCGGCGCGTACGGGACGGGCAGCCGGATGCCAATCAAAGCAACGCGCGCCTTGCTGACCGCCGCCTTGGAAGGTCAACTGGCCAACGTGGACTACCGCAAGGATGCCAACTTTGGCTTTGACGTGCCGGTTTCGGTGACCGGCGTTGCAGATATTCTGCTGGACCCGCGGCGCACATGGGATAACGCCGAATCCTATGACCGTCAGGCTGCAAAGCTGGTCAATATGTTCGCCAGCAACTTCGAGCAGTATGTGCCGTTCATCGACGACGACGTTAAAGCCGCCGCGATCGGCTAAGTGTCGACTAGCAAGATTTAGTATGGAACCGCGGTTCGTCGCGGCTCCATCGATATGGCTAGGCAGCTAGCGCTTCGATTTCACTAGCGGGCAGATCCAACATGAAGCGAATGTCTTCGTCACTCATGTAAACCATAACTCCTTCTAGCATCTCAGGTTGGTTGTTGATGTACCACCGCAGCGCCATTGGTTCTGCGTGCATAAACCCCATCCGCAGACAAAAGCCCTTATAAGCGACCGGTCGAGCCATAAATCCTACCACATAGTCAGCGTTGAATTCGGTCAGCGCGGACAACAATGCAAAACGCCCCAGGACGCTTGATATACCAGTGCCCCTGAATTGGCCGTTTGCACCGCCTATCCATGTTTCGCCTGAATAAACGACCCGTCCATTAATCCGCCTCGCGCCAGGACCCGGCCGATAACGGGATCTTGCAAAATCGATATCAAGTTCTGAAGGAGAGAATTCGCGAAAGCTTTGCCGAAAATATTCGGAAACGGACTGCGCTCCCGTAGGCAACAAACGCAACGCTTGCAGATGTATGATTTCATCTTGCTCATTGCGGCCTACAATCCAAGACGCTTTCCCATAAGACATATCATGTACTTGATGATTAAAGGGTTCGCCAACCTGATGATCAGG
>JBFGFW010000059.1:0-9126 GCA_041579395.1 Sulfitobacter sp. | reverse complement strand
TCGATCTGGTCATATGCCTTGAAATCACCGAAGTACTTGGTGATCGCAGCCGTCAACGTGGTCTTGCCGTGGTCAACGTGACCGATCGTGCCGATGTTAACGTGTGGTTTATTACGTTCAAACTTTGCCTTAGCCATGGTGCAGCCCTTTATCTATTGCGGATCCATCGTCAGACCCAAACCCTATCTGGCGGGCGATGTATTGGGTCTGACACATAAAATCAAGCGCATGTTCGCGCTTCCTGCGTCCAATCCCGACCAAATGACGCTTATTCTGTCGCGGCTGCCGAAACAGACGGGATGGCGGCGCGCACGATCACCGCGTCGGCGGGGCGATTGAACCATCCTTCGGCTGCGTTTTGCTTGACCAGATAGGTTTCGATGGATTTCGCAGTGTTCTGGCTCAGGTTCTTGAGCTGCTGTTCTGCCGTCTTTGTGTATCCCGACCCGACGATGGGTCCCTGATCGAAGGATTCAAAGACGGTAATCTGGTGCGGCTCGTCCGTCAGTTTTTTGCCCGCGGCATCATCCCAGACGGTCAGGTTGACGATCATCACCGACTTTGGGGCCAGCACCAGCGGAATACCCGGAGGGGCCAGAACATACCCCTCGACGCTGACACCAAAGTGATAGTTGCGCGTGCCGTCATAGCGATCGAACCGTTCGGCAATTGCGTCCTTCACGGCGGTGGTCAGAACTTCTTCGGTTACTGTGCGGCTAAGGGGCAGCTTTTGCACTTTGGGGGCCACAACGATGTTATGATAGAGGTTGAAGTCGCCCAGTGGTACCGGTGCCTTGTTCAAGTCTGACGCGCCATTACAGGCAGACAGAAGTGCGAAACTGATTAAAACGGCTAGAACTCGAAACATATCAGGTCTCCCCCGGCTCAAAGATAGGCATTGCGATACCGCAAGCCCCCCGCAGGTGCAATCATTTGCCGCGCTGGCATCATCAGGTTTCGCCCCTATCTTAATGATGAAGTGACAAAAGGGATCCACAATGAGCACCGCCACCCCACCGCTGCCTGTCCGCGTGCCCCTGGTGACCGAACCTTGGGGCATCCTGAAAAGCCTACAAATGGCGCGGCGCAACATCCTGAGCATCATCCCCGAGATTGCCACCAAGCAGCCGATGGTGTCGGGCAAGACCGGCAAACGCTGGCACATGGTGATGGACCCGACGGCAATTCGCGAGATGTTGCTGGACCGGCTTGATGATTACCCTAAGTCGGTCGTGACCAAGAACCTGCTGAAACCCGCCATCGGAGAATCGCTGTTCATTGCCGAGGGGGCCCATTGGCGCTGGCAGCGTCGTGCGGCAGCCCCGGTCTTTTCGCACCGCAACGTGATGAACCTGTCGCCGATCATGACAGCAGCGGCAGAACGGGCGGCGCAGCGCATCACCGACGCCGCCCCCCGCGCCGTCAACATGCTGGACGAGATGGTGACCACCACATTTGACGTCATTTCAGACGTGACATTTTCGGGGGGCGATACATTTGACCGCGACGCCGTGCACGGTGCAATCGACGACTACATCGCCGAGGCCGGCAAGATCAGCCTGTTCGACATCCTGGGCTTTCCCGATTGGGTGCCGCGTCCGGGTCGCGTCATGTCTGGCAAGGCGATGAAAGAGATGAAGCAGATGGCCGACCGCGCGATCGATGCCCGCGCCGCACGCGGCCACGACGGCACCCCCGACCTGCTGGATCTGCTGCTGGAAGGCATCGATCCCAAGACCCAGCGCAAGATGAACACCGCAGAATTGCGCGACAACCTGCTGACGTTCATCGTTGCCGGGCATGAGACGACGGCCCTGACCCTGTCTTGGGCATTGTACCTGATGGGCTTTGATCCCGAGGCGCAGGCCAAGGCGCGGGCCGAGGCGCAATCGGTCCTGCAGGGCCGCGCTGCGACCGGCGATGATGTGGAAAAGCTGCCGTTTATTCGCCAGATCATTGACGAGACGCTGCGGCTTTACCCCCCTGCGGGGATCATTTCGCGGACGGCGCAAAAAGATGACACCTTGGGCGGCCGCGAGATCAGGGCGGGCGACACCGTGATGATTCCGATCTATGCCCTGGGGCGCAACGTGCAGCTTTGGGATGACCCCGACGCCTTTCGCCCCGAGCGGTTTGCGGATCGAAAATCGATCGACCGCTATGCCTATCTGCCCTTTGGCGACGGCCCGCGCATCTGCATCGGGGCCAGTTTCGCGCTGCAAGAGGCGGTAATCATCCTTGCCACGCTATTGTCGCGCTTCAAATTCGCGCCGGTGCAGGGCAAGAACCCTGAACCCGTGATGATCCTTACGCTTCGCCCCGAAGGCGGGGTGTGGCTGACGGCCGAACCGGTCTAACCGCAGATTCTGCGCAGGTCGGACCACTGCGCATTGGTCAGGATCGGCGCATAGTCGCGCCCCGGATCAGCGGCAGCGCGGGCATTGGCGATCCGGTCTGACAGGCTGGGGTGGCTCAGGAAGTGCTTCAACAGCATATTGCCGTCGCCGTCCTTGTCACGCAGTCGTTCAAACATCGTGCCCAAGGCGGCGGGCGACACATTGGCCGCTTCCAGCCGCGCATAGCCAAAACTGTCGGCGTCGGTTTCGGCTTGCTGGCTGTAGGTCGCGCTGATCAGTCGTTCTGTCAACAACAACACCGCGGCCCCGCCGGCGAAATCGCCAAACAGCAGCCCCAGAATGCCGATCGACCCCGCAGAGCGCAGCGCATGCCTGGTCGGGTCACGGCTGACGACATGGCCAATCTCGTGGGCCAGAACGGCGGCGATCTCGTCCGGGGTTTCTGCCTGTTCGATCAAGCCGCGAAACAGCACGATAAAGCCACCCGGCAGCGCAAAGGCGTTCACCATGTCGTGGTCCAGCACATAAATGCTCAGATTCTCTGGTGCCGCCGCTCCGCCATTCAGCGCGGCGGCCATCCGCGTCAAGGCACCGACGCCATCGGGCTGTTCGCACAGCGGCAGCGGCTCCAACCCGGTCTCGTTAAGCGCCTGTCTGATCTGGTCAAAGGTGGCTTCGCCCAACGCGCGTTCGCCGGCGGGGGGAATGAATACGGCCAACCGATCCGCCAGCAGCGGCACCAGCACCGTAATCTGCACAACAACAGCCGCCACTGCCGCGATGGCCCACAGCACCAGCTTTGTGCGCCCCGGCGCAGGTGTACGTGCCTGTGGTGCAGGCAGGTACGCCAGAATGGTCGTGTCCGTCACAAACAACCGGGCCAGCGGTTCGGAGATCAGCCGCAACATCATCCCTTGCTTGCCCGCGGTGTCGGGCAGCACGCGGATATCCTTGACAGGCCAAAACAATGTATTTCCGTCATCCAGCCCGATCTGCAGGTTCTGGTTTGCGATGTGGAGGCTGACCTCTTGGCTGACGGGTCTGTCCCCGTCGAAATAGGCCGATCCCAACCCGTCAAATCCAACGCTCATATCGCGGCCCCCAAATCCAACGCTTCGGCAAAGCCTTCCGCTTCGGCGAAATTATCGCGGGCACGCTGGCTGATGGTTTGTAACCCGTGGCGCTGAGGCAGTGACAGGGTTTGCGCCATGTGCCGCATCAGCGGATAGGTAACGAAGGTGTTGTACACGACGTTCCACATCAAAAAGACGGTCAGGTAAAACGCCGCAAACCCCACGATCACCAGCCATTGCGGCAGTTCCTCGGCAGGCTGCCAAGCACCCATGTCCACGCCGAAAATTACGCTGGGGCCGACCGTCACGAACGCCGCGAAAATCAGGGATGCGATTCCCAGGGTAAGGACGAAATAGGCCAGAAAACTGCCGAAAACATAAATGCTTGCAACCCGCGGGCCGCTTAAGCGCGAGGTCAGTGTGATCCCTTGGGTGGATTTGTGGTTGGCCATCAACCGCTTGGACACGAACCGGTAATGAATAGCCCCGTACAGCAACCCTGCCAGCCCCACCGGGAAGATGAACAACCGCCCCAGTCCCACGACTGGCAAGGCGGGCGCACCCCCGTCCATCATTTCCTCAAGACTGCGGGTCATTTCTTGGAATGTGACGTCCGAGGACACGACGATGGGATCAACCCAGAACATCCACGCCGCCCCCCCCGCCAACAACAGCAACGACGCGATTAAAGGGATCGCCGCGCGGTATAGCATCGGCCAGCGGCCATCCTGATACAGGCGAGCCGACCCGAAAAAGGTTCGGTCGGTCACATATTTCTCAAGATGGAAGGTCATGCGCGGCCACAGCAGCCCAAGGGACAATATGGTGATCACCCAGTGCAAGATCGCCCTGCCCGCATAGCCCCAAGCCCCTTTTTCCAACCCAAACCGCACGCCCCGCCAGCGCGTTCGCGCCAGCACATACCGGCGCGCGCGGTAGCGGGCGTAGAACCACAGCGGGATCACCCCGACGAAACTGGCCAGATAGCCAAGAAACGCGCTTGAAAAGATTGAAAAGCTGGCGAACATCAGCAGCAGGTTTACGATGCCGATGTAAAAGGTCAGGATCACCACCGCGATGAAGAACCCTAGTAGTTTTTCCAGCGGGTCGCCGACATATTCCATCGGATGTCCGCCGGGCCGGATCGCAGACCAGTACCAGCGCCGCAGCCTGGTTTTCATCCAGAACCGGTAAATCCCCAGCGTGATCACGGTCAGAAACCCGGTTTTCAGCGCCAGCCAGAACAGCGCACCGCGCTTGCCCACAAAATCAATCGGCATGCCGCCCGCGTGCGGCGCAGGAAACCTGAGCGCCGCGTCCGTCACATCGTACCCCGATCAGCCAAAGCGGTTGTCACGGGGGAACCCACGCGGTGCCATGCGACCTGCACTGGCGCGCTTGCCGGTCCATTCCGTCAGATCGGTTTCGCTGCGGGTGCGCCCCGCCGGATCCAGCCAGCTGAGACCATCGGACAGTGCAAAGGTCGTGGCATCCGACAGGCCGCCATCCTTGTACTTTTGCATCCGCACGCCCTTGCCGCGGCCCATTTCGGGCAATTCGTCCAAACCGAAGACCAGCACCTTGCGGTTTTCCCCAACCACGGCAACCGCGTCGCCAGTGACAGGCCGGCAGATCATCGCCTTGACGTCGCCCCGCACATTGATCACCTGTTTGCCACTGCGGGTCTGAGCCAACACGTCATCTTCCGGCACGATGAATCCATCCCCGGCCGAGGACGCGACCAGCAGCTTGCGCCCCGGTTTGTGAATGAAGATATCGACAATCTGCACTTCGTTGGGCAAATCGACCATCAGCCGCAAGGGTTCGCCCATGCCACGCCCGCCCGGCAAGTTCGACGCCGACACGGTATAGAACCGCCCGTTTGATCCGAACACCAGCAGGCGGTCCGTCGTTTCGGCGTGGAAGATGAACCGCCCGGCATCGCCGTCCTTGAATTTTAGCTCGCGGGTCAGATCGATGTGGCCGGTCATCGCGCGGATCCACCCCATCTGCGAACAGACAACGGTGATCGGTTCACGGTCGATCATCGCCTCGAGGGGGACGTCTTCGATCACGCCCGCCTCGGCAAATGTGGTGCGGCGGCGGCCAACATTCTTGCCGTCCAACACCCAGTCCTTGCCGAACTGTTTCTTGGTGGCGCGCAGCTGGTCCACGATGCTGTTCCACTGCAGGGTTTCGCTTTCCAGCAAATCCTCAAGCCCGGCGCGTTCTTCCATCAATTCAGATTGCTCTCGCAGCAGCTCCATCTCTTCCAAACGACGCAACGACCGAAGTCGCATGTTTAGAATCGCGTCGGCCTGAATTTCGGACAGAGAGTTTTCGGTCGCAGCCACAGGCGGCACGTAATCAGATTCGTCCGTGGCGCGCACATGTGGCTTGCCCCAATCTTCGATCATCAGCGCGGGTTTGGGGTCTTCGTCATATCGAATGATGTCGATCACGCGATCAAGGTTCAGGAAGGCGACGATAAAGCCTTCCAACACCTCAAGACGGTGATCGATCTTTTCCATCCGATGCGCCGACCGGCGCTGCAACACCTCGCGACGGTGATCCAGAAACGCGCGCAGCACTTCCTTCATCGAGCAGACCTTGGGCGTCAGCCCGTCGATCAGCACGTTCATGTTCAGCGAAAACCGCACCTCAAGATCAGAGCTGCGATAGAGCATCCCCATCAGCACGTCAGGGTCCACGTTCTTGGACCGGGGTTCGATGATCAGGCGAATATCTTCGGCAGATTCGTCGCGCACGTCGCCCAGAATGGGGATCTTCTTGGTCTGGATCAGCTCGGCGATCTTTTCGATCAGCTTGGATTTCTGAACCTGATAGGGAATTTCGGTGATGACGATCTGCCAGACCCCGCGGCCCAGATCCTCAACCTCCCAGCGGCAGCGCAGACGGAAACCGCCCTTGCCAGTGCGATAAGCTGCGGCGATGTTTTCCGCCGGTTCGACAATGATGCCGCCCGTCGGAAAATCTGGGCCCGGCACGAAATTCAACAACGTATCATCGCGCGCGTCAGGTGTCTTGATCAGGTGGATACATGCATCGACCAGCTCAGATATGTTGTGCGGCGGGATGTTGGTGGCCATCCCCACGGCAATCCCCGACGACCCGTTTGCCAGCAAGTTCGGGAACTGCGCCGGCAGCACGACCGGTTCGGTCAGCGTGCCGTCATAGTTTTCGCGAAAATCGACAGCGTTTTCGTTCAACCCTTCCAGCATCGCCTCTGCGACGGCGGTCATGCGCGCTTCGGTATAGCGGCTGGCGGCGGGGTTATCGCCGTCGATGTTGCCAAAGTTGCCTTGCCCGTCGACAAGCGGATAGCGAACGTTGAAATCCTGTGCCAGACGCGCCATCGCATCGTAAATTGCGGCATCGCCATGCGGGTGATAATTGCCCATCACATCGCCCGAGATTTTGGCAGATTTGCGAAAACCCCCGGTCGAGTTCAGGCGCAGTTCACGCATCGCGTACAAGATCCGACGGTGAACCGGCTTCAGCCCGTCACGCGCATCTGGCAGCGCACGGTGCATGATGGTGGACAGCGCATAGGTCAGATACCGGTCCCCTAACGCAATGCGCAGCGGTTCGGACGTATTGCGCGGATCAAGCTCTGGTGGGTCGGTAACATCTGACATGGAAGGTGTGTAGCCAAGGGGGCGTGACGCGGCAAGCGGGTCTTTGCGCTGAGGTGTGGGCTAATCCGCGAATCTGTCACCCAGATGCCACGGCGAAAAGAATGTGGAACTTACGGCCCCTTAGAGGTGTTAAGATGCATACGAGATGCGGTGGGGAAAGCCTGCTGCTGGGGTTCGAAATGCTGCTAGGTCGGGGTGACTGCAATGGGTAAATTTATACTGATGACGTTCGGCTTTTTGGGTTGGGCATTCTACGAAATGAGCGACGGCCCTGATTTCCAACCGGCCAGTGTGCGGATGGCGGCAGCGACCCCGGCGGTTGAAGCGGTCGCGCCCGTGAAAGCCAAGCCAACGGCCCCTGTATCTAAGACTGCGAAAATCGTGCCAGTCGATACGACCCCTCCCGGTTTTGAAAACACTGCACAAGATCAGCAGGTAAGCCGCGTCTCGCTGAACTTGACGACAGTCAGAAATGCCGCGAAAATCACCAATGCCTCGCTCGTTAATGCCGTGTCATACGTGCCGGTCAATGCGGGCAGCACATCATCCACTGCCGGTACACCTGCCATTATTCCAAGCCTGATTGTCCCGGGCGACAGCGGCGCGGCGGCAGTCGATTCATCATCCTTTGGCGATGTCCGGTCGGTGTCGGGCAACCGCGTAAACGTGCGTGGCGGGCCGGGTACGGATTACGGTGTCGTCACCAAACTAGAGCGCGGTGATTCTGTCGAGATCCTGGCCGATAATGGAGATGGTTGGGTCAAGATGCGCCCATTGGACGGTGGACCCGAAGGTTGGATGGCTGATTTCCTGCTCACCAACGGCTAAGCTTGCCAACCCCACCTGAACCCGCGATGAGAGGCCTTCGATATGGGGGCCTTTTTTCATGAGTGAGAAGACAATATTAATGACCGGATGTTCATCGGGCATCGGTTATGCGGCGGCCAAGGGGATGCGCGAACGCGGCTGGAAGGTTTTTGCCGCGTGTCGGCAACAAGCCGATTGTGATCGTCTGACCGCCGAGGGCTTTGACAGTCCACTGCTGGACTACACCGACACCGCCACCATACACGCTGCGCTTGTGCATGTCCTGGCGGCGACAGGCGGCACGCTGGATGCGCTTTACAACAACGGCGCGCATGGCACGCCCGGTGCTGTCGAAGACCTTCCCACCGATGCCCTGCGCGCCATCTTTGAAAGCAATTTTTTCGGCTGGCACGAACTGACCCTCGCGGTGTTGCCGGTCATGCGCGCCCAAGGACACGGGCGGATCGTGCAATGTTCATCGGTTCTGGGGCTGGTCACCATGCCATGGCGCGGTGCCTATAACGCCACGAAATTTGCGTTGGAAGGGCTGACCGATACGCTGCGCATCGAAATGCGCGACACGCCGATCAAGGTGATTCTGATCGAACCGGGACCGGTGACGTCCCGGATCCGCGCGAATTCGATTGCACATTTTGAACGCTGGATCGATTGGGAAGCGTCCCCCCGCAAAGCGCTTTATGAAACGCATCTGCGCAAGCGTCTGTACGAAAGCCGGGGGCCCGACCGATTTGAACTGCCCCCCGAGGCGGTTGTTGCCAAGCTGGTGCATGCGCTTGAAGCGCCGCGGCCCAGACCGCGTTATTATGTCACGACTCCGACCTATATTTCCGGTATTCTGCGGCGCATCCTGCCAACCCGTGCGTTGGACTGGGTGCTGGCGCGCTAAATTAAGGTTGCGCAACGCGCTCGCCCCGCTACATCTCCCCATAACGTAAAGGATGCTTATGCCCGTTGATCCGCTTTTTATCGCCGTTGTCATCGCCGTAATTGCCGTGGTGGTCATCCTTGTGTTCGGATTGGGTGGTTTCGCTGGCGGCGGGGAATTCAACAAGCGCAACTCCAACAAGCTGATGCGCATGCGCATTATCGCGCAATTCATCGCGGTGGTTCTGATCGTGATCTATGTTTATTTTCGTAAGGATGCTGGCTGATGGTCGTTCTGAACAAGATTTACACCCGCACCGGCGACAAGGGCGATACCGCCCTTGG